>NZ_JBEOXE010000088.1:0-28751 GCF_040296485.1 Streptomyces sp. NPDC002138
GTCTGCCCCGGGGCCGCCCCCCCCCCCCGGGGGGGGCGGGGGGGGCGCCCCCCCGGGCGCGGCGGGGGCCCCTCACTTTTGCCGACGGGGCCCAGAGCGGTACGGTCAACGGTCACGAGTGTGTCGTGGAAGATCGGGGGAAGGGCGTCGATGGCGATTGCCAAGGCCGAGCGGCTGATGAACCTGGCGCTGTGTCTGCTGGGGACGCGCCGGCCGCTCAGCAAGCGCGAGTTGCGCGGGTCCATCGAGGCCTACATGGAAGCCGGCAACGACGAGTCCTTCAACCGGATGTTCGAGCGGGACAAGGACGATCTGCGCGAGCTGGGCCTGGTCATCGAGACCGTCGAGAGCCTCGACGGGGACATCGGCTACCTGGCCCGCCGTGACAGCAACCGGCTGCCCGCCGTCTCCCTGGACGCCGAGGAGGCCGCCGCGCTGGGTCTGGCCGCCAAGGTGTGGCAGCAGGCCCGCCTCGCGGGCGCGGCCAGTGGCGCGCTGCAGAAGCTGCGCGCCGGGGGCATGCCGGAGGCGGGGGATCCGTACGACGGCCAGCACAGCGCCATCGAGCCGCGCATCCCGGTCCACGAGGCGGCGTTCGAGCCGCTGATGCTGGCCTGCCGGGACCGGCGGCCGGTGGTCTTCGACTACCGCAAGTCCAACGCGGCGCGTCCGGCGACCCGTCAGGTGGAGCCGTGGGCGCTGGAGTGCTGGCGCGGCCACTGGTACCTGGCCGGTTTCGACCGGGACCGCGGCGCGGAGCGGGTGTTCCGGCTCTCCCGGATCACCGGCAAGGTGCGCTCGCGGGCCGGGACGTACACGGCCGAGGTGCCGGACGTGGTGACGGTGCGGGAGACGGTGGCCGGCTGGGCCGGGGACACCGCGGACCGCTCGGCGCTGATCCGGCTGCGGGCGGAGGCGGGGTACCCGCTGCGGGCCCGGGCCACCGCCGTGCGCGAGGGCGCCGACGGCTGGGACGAGCTGGAGATCCCGTACGGTCACGGACTGGACGCCTGGCTCGTGGAGTTCGGGCCGGACGTGGTCGTGGTGGAGCCCGCGGATCTGCGGGCCGATGTGGTCGACCGGCTGCGCGCCGTGGCCAAAGGCTGAGGGGGACACGTACCAGCATGGCTGCCAATGCCATTGACCAGACCCGACGGATGCTGTCGCTGGTGACCTATCTGCGCGAGCGCCCCGGGGCGCACGTCGCGGACGTCGCCCGCGCCTTCGGGATCACCGAGGACGAGCTGATCTCGGACCTCGACGTGCTGCCCATGTGCGGTACGAGCTTCCGCGGCGGGGACCTGCTCGACATCGACACCGACGGCGAGCGCATCTGGTGGCGCAACCCCGACGCGTCGGGGGAGTCCACCGCCGAGCCGCTGCGGCTGGCCGCCGACGAGGCCACGGCCCTGCTGGTGGCCGCGCGCGCGGTCGCCACGCTGCCGGGGCTGCGCGAGAGCGACCGGGACGCGCTGCTGCGGGCCACGGCGAAGCTGGAGGCCGCCGCGGGCGAGGTGGCCGGGGCCAGTGCCCGGCTGTCGGTGACCTTCGAATCGGAGGGCGGGGTCTTCGCGGACGTCGACCGGGCGATCGCCGAGCGGCGCCGGGTGTGGCTGCGGTACTACTCGCCGGCCCGGGACGAGCTGACCGAGCGCACCGTGGACCCGATCCGGCTGTTCGCGGTGGGGCACACGTACATGGAGGGCTGGTGCCACCTCTCCGAGGCGCGGCGCACCTTCCGGCTGGACCGGGTCGCGGAGATCCGGCTGCTGGACGAGCGGGCCGAACCGCCGGCGATCGAGCCGCGTGACCTGTCGGTGGGGCTCGTACAGCCCGCGGTGGGGGATCCGGAGGTCGTGATCGAGGTGGGGCCCGGTGGCCGCTGGGTCGCCGAGTACTACCCGCACGACAGCGCGGAGGAGCTGGCGGACGGCGGGCTGCGGATCACGCTGCGCACGCCCGACCCGGCGTCGCTGCGCCGGCTGGGGCTGCGGCTCGGCGGGGACGGCCGGATCGTGACGCCGACCGCGCTGGCGGACAGTGCGCGCCAGGCGGCGCGCGAGGCCCTGGCCGGGTACGGAGAAGAGGTCTGAGGACCGCGACCGAGGGGGATCGCCGCACGATGTCAGTCATCTCCACGCCCGGTACCACCGTGCCCGCCGGACCGGTCAGCTTCAAAGCGGCCTGTCCGGACTGCACGGCCCGCTTCGAGCTGACCGCCGGCGCGCTGCGCCTGGCGATCGGCGCCAGTCGGCGCACCACCTTCTACTCCTTCACCTGCCCCGAGTGCGGGGCGTCGGTGCGCAAGCACGCGGGGGAGCGGATCATCGAGCTGCTCACCGGCGGCGGCGTGAGCACCCTGCGCAGCGTCTAGGCCGGCTCCCCGGCCCCCGCCGCGCCCGTCGGGCGGGCGGGCCGGGGAGGGCGTGCGCTCGACGGGCGCTGGACCGGGGCTCTTTTCGGGACGGATGCCGCGCCCTGCCCGTGTCCGTGGACGGGGTACGCGCTAGGCTCGCGTCCATGCTGTGGCCGATGCTCGCTATTGCCCTGGGATTCCTCGGGGTCGCCGTCCTCGCCGTGCTCGCCGCGCGGGTGTTCGTCGAGGTCCGCAGGCTTTCCGGACAGGTCGCCGAGGCCAGTCGCAGGATCGCCGACGCGTCGGGCGATCTCGAGCGCGCGACCACCGGTCTGGCGCGTGCGGGGCGGTCCGCTCACTAGACGCGCGCAATCACAGGGGCCCCGGGGGATTGCCGGGCGTTTACCCCTGGGGGTTACGATCCTTGTCAGAGCGGTTTCCGGATTTCGTCCCGGACCACCGCGTCCCTCACGACCAGCCGCTTCGGTGAGAAGGAAGTCAGACAAAATGGGCAATCTGAAGCCTCTTGAGATCCTCCTGATCATCGCCGTGATCTTCCTGCTCTTCGGGGCGAAGAAGCTCCCGGACATGGCCCGCTCGCTGGGCAAGTCCGCCCGCATCCTCAAGAGCGAGGCCAAGGCGATGAAGAAGGAGAGCGAGGCCGACGACGCCGCGGCGGCCGCCGCGCCCGCCGCCCCCGCCGACCAGGCCCCGCAGACGGCCCCGCGCACCATCCAGGCCGCGCCCGGTGACGTCACCAGCGCGCGTCCGGTCAGCGAGCCGAACCGTTCCACCCAGGCCTGACCCCCACGGGTCGCGTCAGCCATCTGCAACGAGCCAAGGGACCTGGGTTGCTCAAGTCTGCCCGAAAGCAGGAGAAGAGGGAGAAGGACGCCGAAGGGCGGATGCCTCTCATCGAGCACCTGCGTGAGCTGAGAAACCGCTTGCTGAAGGCGGTCGCGGCGATCCTCGTGATCACCATCGTCGCGGCGTTCTACTACAAGCCCCTGATCGACTTCATGCTGAAGCCGATGCTGGATTCCGTGGGCTGCACCGGCGGGGTGGTTTCGCAGCGCAACGGCCGGCCCTGTGCCGACATGACCGTGAACGGTCTCATCGCGCCGTTCTCGATCGCCTTGAAGGTCGCGCTCACCGCCGGTGTGGTGCTGTCCGCGCCGGTCTGGCTCTACCAGCTCTGGGCCTTCGTCGCGCCGGGCCTGCACAACCACGAGAAGCGGTACGCGATCGGCTTCGTCGCGATCGGCGCGCCGCTCTTCGGCACCGGCGCGGTCCTCGCGTACAAGATCCTGCCGCAGACCGCGAAGGTCCTGCTCGAATTCACGCCCGAGAACGCGCGCAACCTGCTGCCCGTCGACGATTACCTCGACCTGGTCACGCGCATGGTCGTGGTCTTCGGCCTGGCCTTCGAGCTGCCCCTGCTCCTGATGCTGCTCAACGCCACCGGGGTGCTCACCGCCCGGCGCCTGGCGAGCTGGTGGCGGGTCATGGTCCTCGGCATCACCATCTTCGCGGCCTTCGCGACGCCCACCGGTGATCCGCTCACGATGATGTCGCTCGCGGCGCCGATCATCGGTCTGTACTTCATCGCGCTGGGCCTGTGCCTGCTGAACGACCGCAGGCGCAAGCGCAACAACCCCGACGCGGACCTCGACGACGACGAGGCCTCCGAACTGGACCTGACCCCGGCGCCCGTCGGGGAGATCGAGCAGGTCGCGCCGTCCGGCGCGCTGCCCGGCCAGGCCGACGGCGGACGGCAGCGGATCAACGGTTACGACGACGCCACCTGACAGGTAGATTCCGGGGGTGAGTGCAGAGATCACCCTCTTCGTCAATCCCACCGCCGGACGCGGCCGGGGCGCGCACGCCGCGCAGCCGGCCGCTTCCGCGCTCCGGGAGGCAGGTTTCTCGGTGCGCACGGTCGTGGGCTCCGACGCGGCCGACGCCCTGGTCCGGCTGCGCGCGGCGGTCCGTGAGGGCACCGGGGCGGTGATCGCGGTCGGCGGCGACGGGATGGTCTCGCTGGCGCTTCAGGCGGTGGCGGGGACGCTGGTGCCCCTCGGGGTGGTCGCGGTGGGGACCGGCAACGACTTCGCGCGGGCGCTGGGGCTGCCCGTACGGGAGCCCGCGGCGGCCGGTCGGCTGGCGGCGCGGGTCCTCAAGGAGGGCCGGTTCCGCGAGATCGACCTCGGGCGGGTGGACGGCCGCTGGTACGGCACGGTCCTGTGCTCCGGCTTCGACTCGCGGGTCAACGACCGGGGCAACCGGATGCGCTGGCCGGTGGGGCGCTTCAAGTACGACCTGGCGATGATCGCCGAGCTGGCCGCCTTCCGGCCCTTCCCCTACCGGATCACCCTGGACGACGGCCCGGTCATCGAGACCGAGGCCACGCTGGTGGCCGTCGGCAACGGGTGCTCCTACGGGGGCGGGATGCGGATCTGCCCGGACGCGCGGCCCGACGACGGGCTCTTCGACGTCACCGTGGTCGGCGACTGCTCGCGCGCCACCCTGCTGAAGGTCTTCCCGCGGGTCTACAAGGGGACACATACCGGCCACCCGAAGGTGACCGTGTACCGGGCCGCGAAGGTGACCCTCGAGTCCGCCGGGATCACCGCCTACGCGGACGGCGAGCCGGTCGGGCCGCTGCCCGTCACGGCGCGGTGCGTGCCCGCGGCGGTGCGGCTCCTGTCATAAAGATCGCGCTTGTTGTCAGAGGGGGCGGGTAGGCTCGTTGACAAGATGACCGAGGAACTCTCACCCGCCGACGCGTACGCCGCGTTCCGCCGCCGCGCCGCCGAAGAAGCCACGGCCCTGCACCCCTTCCGGGAGATGTACGAGTTCGGTCTGGACCCCTTCCAGATCGAGGCGTGCAAGGCCCTGGAGGCCGGAAAGGGCGTGCTCGTCGCCGCCCCCACCGGGTCGGGCAAGACCATCGTCGGCGAGTTCGCCGTCCACCTGGCACTGCTCCAGGGCAAGAAGTGCTTCTACACCACGCCGATCAAGGCCCTGTCGAACCAGAAGTACGCCGACCTCGTCAAGCGCTACGGCGCGGCCGAGGTGGGTCTGCTGACGGGTGACAACAGCGTCAACGCCGATGCTCCGGTGGTCGTGATGACCACGGAGGTACTGCGCAACATGCTGTACGCGAAGTCCCCCGCGCTGACCGGTCTGGGCTACGTCGTCATGGACGAGGTGCACTACCTCTCCGACCGGTTCCGCGGAGCCGTCTGGGAGGAAGTGATCATCCACCTCCCCGAGTCGGTCACCCTGGTCTCGCTCTCGGCGACCGTGTCCAACGCGGAGGAGTTCGGCGACTGGCTGGACACCGTCCGCGGTGACACCGAGGTGATCGTCTCCGAGGAGCGGCCCGTTCCGCTGTGGCAGCACGTCATGGCCGGCCGCCGGATCTACGACCTCTTCGAGGAGGAGACCGACCACGGCGGCCGCGGGAGCGGGCGCCGCGAGGTCAACCCCGACCTGCTGCGCATGGCGCGGGAGGAGAACACCCGCACGTACAGCCCGAAGGACCGGCGGCGCGGCAAGATGGTCCGCGAGGCCGACCGCGAGCGCGAGCGCCGCTCCCGCAACCGGATCTGGACCCCGGGCCGCCCCGAGGTCATCGAGCGCCTCGACAACGAGGGCCTGCTTCCGGCCATCACCTTCATCTTCAGCAGGGCGGGCTGCGAGGCCGCCGTGCAGCAGTGCCTGTACGCGGGGCTGCGCCTGAACGACGACGCCAAGCGCGCCCGGGTCCGGGAGATCGTCGAGGAGCGCACCGCCTCGATCCCCTCCGAAGACCTGCACGTCCTCGGCTACTTCGAGTGGCTCGAAGGGCTGGAGCGGGGCATCGCCGCGCACCACGCCGGGATGCTGCCGACCTTCAAGGAGGTCGTGGAGGAGCTCTTCGTCCGCGGCCTGGTCAAGGCCGTCTTCGCCACCGAGACGCTGGCGCTGGGCATCAACATGCCCGCGCGCACGGTGATCCTGGAGAAGCTGGTCAAGTGGAACGGCGAGCAGCACGCCGACATCACCCCCGGCGAATACACCCAGCTCACCGGCCGGGCCGGACGCCGCGGCATCGACGTCGAGGGCCACGCGGTGGTGCTGTGGCAGCGCGCGATGGACCCGGCGGCCCTCGCGGGCCTGGCCGGCACCCGGACGTATCCGCTGCGGTCCAGCTTCAAGCCCTCGTACAACATGGCCGTGAACCTGGTCCAGATGTTCGGGCGGCACCGCTCGCGCGAGCTGCTGGAGACCTCCTTCGCGCAGTTCCAGGCGGACCGCTCCGTCGTCGGCATCTCCAAGCAGGTGCAGCGCAACGAAGAGGGCCTGTCGGGCTACACCGAGGGAATGACCTGCCACCTCGGGGACTTCGAGGAGTACGCGCAGCTGCGCCGCGACCTCAAGGACCGCGAGACGGACCTGGCCAAGCAGGGCGCGGCCCAGCGCCGGGCCCAGGCGGCCGGGTCGCTGGAGAAGCTCAAGGCGGGCGACGTCATCCACGTGCCGACGGGCAAGTTCGCCGGGCTCGCGCTGGTCCTGGACCCGGGCGTGCCCGCGGGCCGCTCCAACGGGCACCGCGGCCAGGAGTACACCGAGGGCCCGCGGCCGCTGGTGCTCACCGCCGAGCGGCAGGTCAAGCGGCTCGCCGCGATCGACTTCCCGGTGCCGGTCGAGCCCATCGAGCGGATGCGGATCCCCAAGTCCTTCAACGCGCGCTCCCCGCAGTCCCGCCGCGACCTCGCCTCCCAACTGCGCACCAAGGCGGGGCACATCACCCCCGAGCGCAGCAGGCGCGGGCGGGCCGAGGCGGCCGACGACCGAGAGATCGCGCGGCTGCGCGCCGCGCTGCGCGCGCACCCGTGCCACGGGTGCGACGAGCGCGAGGACCACGCGCGCTGGGCGGAGCGCTACCACCGGCTCAAGCGGGACACCCAGCAGCTGGAGCGCCGGATCGAGGGCCGGACGAACACCATCGCCCGGACCTTCGACCGGATCCACGCGCTGCTGACGGAGCTGGACTACCTGCGCGAGGACGAGGTCACCGAGCACGGCAGGCGGCTGGCGCGGCTGTACGGGGAGCTGGACCTGCTCGCCTCGGAGTGCCTGCGGGCCGGGATCTGGGAGGGGCTCGGCCCCGCCGAACTCGCGGCCTGCGTCTCGGCGTTGGTGTTCGAGGCGCGTCAGTCCGACGACGCGGTGGCGCCCAAGGTGCCGCCGGGCGCCGCGACGGTCGCGCTCGGCGAGATGGTCCGCATCTGGGGCCGGCTCGACGCGCTGGAGGAGTCGCACCGCATCAACCAGGCCGAGGGCGTGGGCCAGCGCGAGCCGGACCTCGGCTTCGCGTGGGCGGTGTACCAGTGGGCCTCCGACAAGAGCCTGGACGAGGTGCTGCGCGAGGCGGGGATGCCCGCCGGTGACTTCGTGCGCTGGTGCAAGCAGGTCATCGACGTGCTCGGCCAGGTCGCGGCGGCCGCCCCCGCCAACTCCGGTGGCGGGACCAGCACGGTGGCGCGAAATGCCCGTAAGGCCGTGGACGCCCTGTTGCGGGGTGTGGTGGCCTACAGCTCGGTCGGCTAGCCGCTTTTGGGGCTTCCTCCTAATGCGGGCATGGCTTGATCTGATCTCTTGCCATGATCCTTTCCTCGTGCGCTGTGCGACGATCTGCCCATGAGTGGGGCAGTGGGCGAGGGAGCGAGACGGGTCGGGCGGCCGCGCGCCGATCAGCGAAGACCGGACAGCGGGCGGCCGCCGCGCGAGGAACTCCTCGCCGCGGCGGCGCAGCTGTTCACGGTCCGCGGGTACGCGGCCACCACCACGCGGGCGGTGGCCGAACTGGCCGGTATGCGCCAGGCGACGATGTACCACTATTTCGGCGGCAAGGAAGAACTCCTCGCCGAACTCCTGGAGTCCACCGTGGCTCCCTCTCTGGTCCTGGCCCGGCGGCTGCTCGCCGCCCCGGACCTGAGCGCCGAGCGCAGGCTGTGGGAGCTGTGCCGCTCCGACGTGATGCTGCTGTGCGGCGGACCGCACAACCTGGGCGCGCTGTACCTGCTGCCCGAGGTGGTCGCCGGTGAGCGGTTCGCGCCGTTCCGGCGGATGCGCGCGGAACTGCGCGAGGCCTACCGGGTGTTGCTGCGCGGGACGGCCGCGGGCGCCGCGCTCGGCCGTGACGCGGCGGCGCTCGCCCTGCGCAACGACCTGGTCTTCGGTCTCATAGAAGGCGTGATGCTCATCCACCGCTCGGACCCGGGGCGGCCCGTCGAGGCCTTCGCGACGGCCACGGCGGACGCGGCCCTGCGGATCGCGGGCGTGCCGCGCAGCCCTCAGCGCTCCGGCTCGGGCGGGATCCCGGCCGCCCAGGCGTCGTAGTCGGTCCAGGCCCCCAGGGTCCGGGTGCTCTCGAAGCGGTGCGCGAGGCCGGTGACCGGATCGGTGAACGACAGGACACGGGCCAGGAGTTGGAGCGGGCGGCGGTAGTCGTCCGGGGCCGGGTCGGCGACCTCCGGATACACCGGGTCGCCGAGGATCGGTGCGCCGAGGCTGTTCATGTGGACACGCAGCTGATGGGTGCGGCCGGTGTGCGGGGTCAGCCGGTAGTGCCCCAACCCGGCCCGGTGGGCGATGAGTTCGATGTGGCTCTCGGCATTGGGGGCGGCGCCCGGGATCTCGGTGGCGGCGATCACCCCGCGGGTCTTCTCGATCCGGCTGCGCACGGTACGGGGCAGGCCGAGCCCCGGACCGTAGGGCGCGACGGCCTCGTACTCCTTGTGCACCAGCCGGTTCTGGAAGAGGAGCTGATAGGCCCCGCGGTCCTCGGGGCGGACGCTGAACATCACCAGGCCCGCGGTCAGCCGGTCCAGCCGGTGCGCGGGGCTGAGGGCGGGCAGCCCCAGGCGGTGGCGCAGCAGGGCGAGGGCGGTCTGGGTGACGTGGCTGCCGCGCGGGGTGGTGGCCAGGAAGTGCGGCTTGTCGGCGACGAGCAGGTGCGCGTCGCGGTACAGGACGCGGGGCGCGTACGGCACCGGGCTCTCCGGGGGCAGCTCCCGGTGGAACCACAGGAAGGCGCCCGGCTCGTACGGGTCGCGCGCGCCGCGGACCCGCCCGTCGGCGCCGAACACCCGGCCCGCGCGCAGCAGCCGCGCCATCGGCTCGGCGCCCGAGGTGCCCGCGTAGTGGGCTTCGAGGAAGCCGCCGATGTCGGTGTACGGGGCGTCCCCGGGCAGCCGGAGCCGGACCGGGTCGATGCCGTCGAGCTGGGGCAGCGGGGCGGGGGGCGTCTGGGCTCTGCGTCTCATCGGGGCCAGCGTATGCGGCCCGCCGGTGGTCACCGGCCGCGTGTGAACGTACCCAGGTGGCCGGGCCCGGCGTCCAGGTATTCGACGCGGACGGTGCCGTCGGCGAAGGTCACCCCGGTGCGGCCCACCGCGTTCTCGCCGGTGGTCTCGAAGCTGAAGGTGTCGCCGTCGTAGTGGGTCAGCGGGAAGCGCAGCGGCTTCGGGCCGAGCGAGAGCGTCAGGCCCTGGCCGGCCGGGCCGCCGGGCTCGGCGCTCACGGTGAGCTTGCCGTAGTACGGGCTGACGTAGGTGCCGGCGTACGCGCTGTCCTGGCGGGCGGGCTTCGCGCCGGTGGGCGGGTGGGCGTAGTCGGTGGGGGAGCGCAGGGCGTCCTCCGACCGGGCGTAGAACGAGGAGAACAGCTTCAGCCAGTCCGCGGTGGGCTTGCCGTGCTCGGCGGTGTCGAAGAAGTCGAAGGCGGCGGCGTCGGCCAGGCCCGCCGGTGCGCCGTTGGTGAGGACGACGATGGCGAGCTGTTCCAGGGGCAGCATCGTGACGTTGGTGTTGGCGCCGAGGGCGAACGCGCCGGAGTGGCCGAGGCGCAGGCGGCCCGCGTCGTCGTAGGACACGTTCCAGCCCAGCCCGTAGAAACCGGCGCGGCCGGTGGGGCCGGCGGGCTGCGAGGAGACGATCTCGGGCAGATGGGTCCGGGCCAGGGTCGCGGCGGGGACGATGCGGTGGCCGTCGAGGGTGCCGCCGGAGAGCTGCAGCCGCATCCAGCGGCTCAGGTCACGGGCGGTGGAACTGACCCCGCCCGCCGGGGCCTGCGCGTCGGGGTCGCGGACGGAGAGCGGGCTCCAGGTGCCGTCGGCGTTCCTCATGTGGGTCGCCGCGCGGTCCGGGGCGGCCTGGAAGGCCTGGAAGGTGGTCGAGGTGCGGGTCATCCCGGCGGGCTTGAAGAGGGTGTCCTGGCTGAGCTTCTCCCAGCTGACGCCCTTGGCGCGGGCGACGGCCTCGGCGGCGGCGGTCAGGCCGAAGTTGGTGTAGGCGTAGCTCGCGCGGAACGGGGCGAGGGGCTCTTCGCGCAGGTGGCCGAGGATGTACGACTGGTCGTAACCGAGGTCTTCGAGGAGGTCCCCGGCGTGGTCGGGCAGGCCGCTGCGGTGGGAGAAGAGGTCGGCGGCGGTGACGTGGTCCGTGACCCAGGGGTCCTTGAGCGCGAAGCCGGGCAGCTCCACGCGGCGGTCCCAGTCGGCCGGGTCGGCGAGGGCGCCGGCGACGACGGTGGAGGAGACGGGCTTGGAGAGGGAGGCGATCTGGAAGACGGTGTCGGGACCGACCTTCGCGGGGTCGCCGGTGCGGCGGACGCCGAAGCCCTTGAGGTAGACGACCTTGTCGTGGCGGACCACGGCGACGGAGACGCCGGGGACGCCGGTGCGGTGCATGAGGTCGGTGATGGTCGCGTCGAGGGCGGCGACGGCCTTGTCGACCTGGGCGTCGGTCAGGGTGGGTTCGGGTTGCGGGGGGCCGTCTCGGGAGGGGGCGGTGGTGGCCTTCGCGGCCTCCGTGGCCGCGGCCGCGGTCGACGTGAGGCCGGCGGTGACGGTCGTCGCCATCGTCAGGAGGAGAGCGGCTCCCGCGGTACCGAGGGTTCGGGCGCGGGGGTGTGAGCTGCGCATGCGGTCATTGTCCTGCGGGGGGCGGTGGGGCGCCCGCCGGGCGGTGCCCGGGCCCGGCGGGGGCGACCGGTGTGACGTCGGGCGCCGGTCGTCCTGCCCTCCGGGGGCGCCTCACACGCCGGCGAGGCCGGAATGCCCGCCTGAAGGCGGGGGTCAGCCCTGTTCGGCTTCTACCTGGGCGTTCCAGTCGCGCTTGATCGCGCGCCAGCCTTCGTCCGTTTCGCCCAGGCGCCAGTAGCCCGAGATGGAGAGCTGCTTGGCGGGGATGCCGCGTTCCGTGCGCAGGTGGCGGCGGAGTTCCTTGACGAAGCCCGCCTCGCCGTGGACGAAGGCCTGGACGCGGCCCGGCGGGAACTGGAAGGAGGTGACGGCCTCGACCAGGGCCGCGCCGACCGGGCGCTCGCCGCGGTGGATCCAGATCGGCGTGATCCCGTCCGGGGTGGCGACCTTCTGCTCGTCGTCCGGGCCGGAGACCTCGACCAGCGCGATCACCTCGGCGCCGACCGGCATGTGTTCCATCGTGGTGCCGATCGCGGGAAGGGCGCTCTCGTCCCCCGCCAGGAGGTGCCAGTCGGCCGTCGGGTCCGGGCCGTAGGCGCCGCCGGGGCCCAGGAAGCGGACCGTTTCGCCGGGCTTGACCCGCGCCGCCCAGGGGCCGGCCAGGCCTTCGTCGCCGTGGACGACGAAGTCGATGGTCAGCTCGCTGTGCGCGGGGTCCCAGTGGCGCACCGTGTAGGCGCGCTGGCGAGGCCAGTGCTCGCGCGGGTGCGTGGCTCTGATGGCTTCCAGGTCCCAGGGTTCGGCGTAGGTGACGTCCTCGGGGGCGAAGAGGATCTTCACGTAGTGGTCGGTGAAGTCTCCGACCGTGAAGCGGGCGGCCAGGCCCTCCCCGCCGAGGATGACGCGCACCATGTGGGCGCTCAGCCGCTCGGTCCGAACCACCTCGGCGGTGGCGATCCTGCGTGCACGTCCTTCTGCCACGGCGTCTCCCCGGTGTCCCGTGATGCTTCCCCTGAAACTTAGGATTACCTAAGTTACCACCTCACGGTCGAAGTGCGGTGGTGAGGCGCGCAACAGCGCCCCCGAGGCCCCATCGGCGACCCAGCGCGTCCAGCACGTCCTGGTGCGCCGGAGCGGCGGGCAGGGCCGGGTCGAAGACGGGAAGCGGCACGTCACGGGCCACCTGGACCACCTTCGGGGCCACCGCCAGGTACGGCCGGGCCTCATCGAGCCGCTTGCGCTGCGTCGGGGTCAGTTTCGACTTCGGATCCGCCACCGCCGCCAGGATGCCGCCCAGGTCACCGTAGGCGTCGAGCAGTTTCGCGGCGGTCTTCTCACCCACTCCGGGCACGCCCGGCAGGCCGTCGCTCGGATCGCCGCGCAACAATGCCAAGTCGGCGTATCCGGGGCCGTCCACTCCGTACTTCTCGCGCAGCCACGCCTCGTCGGTCACCTGGAGGCTGCCGACCCCCTTGAGCGGGTACAGGACGCGCCGCCCCTTGACGTCGTCCACCAGCTGGTAGAGGTCCCGGTCGCCGGTCACGATGTCCACCGGGCCGGTGGCCCGCGTGGTCAGGGTGCCGATCACGTCATCCGCCTCGTAGCCCTCGACGCCCACCCGGGCGATGCCGAAGGCGTCGAGCGCGGCCTCGATGATCGGGACCTGGGGGGCCAGGGTGTCCGGGGTCTCCTCCTCGTCGGGCCCGGTCTCCGTCTCCACGGCGACGCGGTGGGCCTTGTAGGAGGGAATCAGCTCCACCCGCCAGTGCGGCCGCCAGTCGGCGTCCATGCAGGCCACCAGATCGTCCGGCCGGTGGTCCTGGACCAGGCGCCCGATGAAGTCGAGGAGGCCGCGCACGGCGTTGACCGGAGTCCCGTCCGGCGCCCGGACCGAGTCCGGGACGCCGAAGTAGGCGCGGTAGTACAGGGAAGCGGTGTCGAGAAGCATCAGGCGTCGGGTCACCCTGACGATGATGCCGTACCTCACTGACACCCTTGGGCACCTCTGTCACCAACCGCAACGGGGTGACGACGGAATACGACCATCCGTCACTTGAATACCGCTCGGAATCGGCCGGGGCCTGGATACGGTCGGGTCGTGCGAGCGGTGCGCGACGCCGATGCTGCGTAAGGTGCTTACAGCACACCTATGTGCGACGGACAAGGGGAGGGCAGCCCCGCCATGGACGACAAGGAAAAGGAAAGAGACACCAAGGAACCGCTTCGGGTGGGCGTGGCCGTGCGCAAGCGGCGCCGCGCGCTGCGGCTCACCCTCGCCGCCGTATCGGCGCGCAGCGGACTCTCGGTACCCTTCCTGAGCCAGATAGAGAACGAACGGGCCCGGCCCAGCATGCGCTCCCTCGAACGGGTCGCGGACGCGCTGGAGACCACGGCCGTCGAACTGCTGGCCGCGTCCGACACGGCGCGCACGGTGGACCTGGTCAGCGCCGCGGACGACGACGGCCTCGAACCGGCCCCGGGCGTACGCCCGCTGGTGCGCGGGCACCACCAGCTGCACGCCCTGGAGTTCACGGGCGACCAGGACGCGGGCCGCGAGTACCAGCACCGCAACGACGAGCTGATGTACGTCGTCTCCGGGTCCTGCCAGGTGGAGGCCGAGGGGCGGGCCTACCGGCTGGAGTGCGGCGACGCGCTGTTCCTCTCCGGTGGGGTGCGCCACCGCTGGCGGGCCATGACCGAGGACACCAAGCTCCTCGTCGTCGCCGTCGGCGACCACATCCACGCCACCTCCGAACCCCCCTCGCCGGAGCACTGACCGGCGTGCGGGGGCCGCGGGTCGTCTCCCTGGTGCCCTCCCTGACGGAGGCGGTCGCGGTGAGTGCGCCCGGGCTGCTGGTGGGGGTCACCGACTGGTGCACGCACCCCGCGGACCTGGGGGGTGCGGTGCGGATCGGCGGTACGAAGAACCCGGACGTGCGGGCCGTCGTGGAGCTGCGCCCGGACCTGGTGATCGCCAACGAGGAGGAGAACCGGGCCCCTGACCTCGACGCCCTGCGCGCCGCCGGGCTGCGGGTGCTGGTGACCGAAATCCGCGATCTGCCGCAGGCGCTGCGCGAGCTGGAGGGGCTGTTCACCGACGCCCTGGGGCTGGCCCGGCCCGGCTGGCTGGCGGACGCCGGGGCCGCGTGGGCGCGGGTGGAGCCGATGGGGGCGCGGACCGCGTTCGTCCCGGTGTGGCGGCGGCCCTGGATGGTGCTGGGCCGGGACACCTTCGCGGGCGATCTGCTGGCCCGCCTCGGGGTGCGCAACGCGTACGCCGCGCACGCCGAGCGGTATCCGCGGGTGCCGGCCGAGGAACTGCGGGCGGCGGGCTGCGACTTGGTGGTGCTGCCGGACGAGCCGTACGCGTTCGGCGCCGGGGAAGGCCCGGAGGCCTTCCCCGGCGTGCCCGCCGCCCTCGTCAGCGGCCGCCACCTGACGTGGTACGGGCCCTCGCTGGCGGAGGCCCCGGCGGTGCTGGGCGAGGCACTGCGGGCGGCGCGGGCCTGAGACGTCTCAGCGGGGCGCGGCGAGCAGGCGGCCGGCGGCGAGTCCGCGCACGGTGTGGAACGCGGCGGTCAGCCAGGCGGCGACCAGCAGGACGAACAGGGCGGCGGCCAGCCAGGCGAAGGCGTCCAGTCCGGTGTGCCGGGCCAGGCCCGCCGCGCCGGTGACGCAGGTGCCGATGGGGAAGGTCAGGGCCCACCAGGTCATCGCGAAGCCCATGCCGCGCCGCGCCGCCCGGACCAGCATGGCCACGGCGAGCGCGAGCCAGAGCAGCGCGAACCCCATGACGGGGACGCCGTAGACGACGGCGAAGGCGCTGAGACCGTCGGCGTACGGCGCTCCGATCGACCGGGGAGCCATGTCGGCCAGCTGGTTCACGGCGGTGGTGGACTGCCCCAGGGGGCCGAGGACCAGGAACAGGGTCGGGGTGAGCGCGAGGGGCAGGGGGCCCTGCAGGATCAGCCGTCCGAAGACCAGGGGGAGCATCAGCAGGGTGGCGAGCAGGCTGACGCCGAACAGGGCGTAGCAGGCCAGCAGCATCGCCTCGCGGGGCTGTCCTTCGGGCAGGTGGGGGATCAGCAGGGGGCCGAGCGCGGCCGACACCATGGGGGCGACCAGGGGCAGCAGCCAGACGGGGGTGGCCTGGGCGGGTTCCACCTTGTGCCGCACGACCATCAGGTAGGGCACGACGACGGCCATCACCAGGCCGATCGCGGTGCCGGCGGTGAAGAGCACGGCGTCCGCGGCGATCGCGGCGGGCAGCCCGATGAGGTCCTTGCCGACGATGAGGGTGCCGCCGCCGACCGCGAGCAGGGCCATCGACAGACAGCCGTAGAAGGGGGCCACGGCGGGGTCCAGCAGGTGGGCGCGGGCCTGGTCGCGGTGGTGCAGCCAGTGTCCGGCGCGGGCGGTGAGCAGGACGAGGAGGGCCGCGGCGGACAGGGCCCAGACGGCCTGGCAGGCCACGCGCTGGCCGGGGAGCTGGTACGGGAGGGTCGCGCCGGCGTTGGCGATGATCGCCGTGCCCATGACGGAGGCGTACCAGTTCGGGCCGAGGTGGCGCAGGGCGGGGAGCGGGCGCCGGGGGGTGGTGGCGGGTGCTTGGGATGCCTCGGATGCCTGGTGGGCGGCGGGGCGGGGGTGCGCGAGGGTGGCCATGGATCCAGCGTCCACCCGGCGCGGGCCGGGTGGCAGGGGCACGTTTCCTATGGGGTCATAAACTGGTCTTATGGCTAAAGGTGTCGAAGGTCCCGGTCCCGCAGGTGGCGCAGGTGTCGGGCAGGCCGCCGCGCCGGCCCCGCTCTCGCACCGGGTGCCGGATCTGGGGGCCCTGGAGCTGCTGATCGCGGTGGCCCGGCTCGGCAGCCTGGGCGCCGCCGCGCGGGACGTGGGCATCACCCAGCCCGCGGCGAGCAGCCGGATCCGGGCGATGGAGGCCCGGCTGGGGGTGGCGCTGGTGGACCGCTCCCCGCGCGGCTCGACGCTGACGGCCGAGGGCGCGCTCGTCACGGACTGGGCCCGGCGCGTGGTGGAGGCCGCCGAGGCCTTCGACGCGGGGGCCCAGGCGCTGCGGGGCCGCCGCGACTCCCGGCTGCGGGTGGCGGCCAGTATGACCATCGCGGAGTACCTGCTGCCGGGGTGGCTGATCACCCTGCGCGGGGACCGGCCCGACACGGCGGTCTCCCTGCACGCCGGGAACTCCGCGGACGTCGCCCAGCGGGTCCTGGCGCACGAGGCAGACCTCGGTTTCGTGGAGGGGCTCAGGGTGCCGGACGGGCTGGACTCCGTGGTGATCGCGCAGGACCGCCTGGTGGTGGCCGTGGCTCCGTCGCATCCCTGGGCCCGGCGCTCGAAGGGCGTGGCGGCGGTGGAGCTGACCTCGACGCCGCTGATCCTGCGGGAGCGCGGCTCGGGGACCCGGCAGGTCCTGGACGCGGCGCTGGCGGCGGCCGGAGGGCTCGCGCCCCCGCTCCTGGAGCTGGCGTCGACCACGGCCGTGAAGGCGGCGGCGCTCAGCGGGGCCGGGCCGTGCGTCCTGTCGGAGCTGGCGGTGGGGGACGAGCTGGCGGCGCGCCGGCTGGTGGAGGTCCCGGTCTCGGACGCCCCGCTCGGCCGGGCCCTGCGGGCGGTCTGGCCGGCGGGCTCGCGCCCGGCGGGCCCCGCGCGCGACCTGCTGTCCCTGACCCGGCGGCGCCCCTAGCGTCCCGCTACTCACGGATCGCGCTTCACCCCCTCCGACGGCCGGAGCGCCCTTGTCAGGAGGCCGCCGCCCACGATCAGGGCCACGCCCAGCCACCACACGGTGTCGTCGAAGACGAGGACGGCGATGCCGATCGGCACCAGCAGGCCCGCCAGGGGCAGCAGCAGGGAGGCGCGGTCGGGGACGGGCCCGCCGGCGGCGCGGGCGCGGACCACCCGCGGGTACCAGGCCGTGAACCGCAGCGCCGCCACGATCGCGAGGATCTGGATGATCCAGCCGGTCCAGATGTTGTTCGGGTCGCGCAGCACCAGGTCGCCGTAGCCGCCCGCGATCGCGGCCACCAGGAAGGCGAGCCCCCACACCCCGGTGATCACGTAGTTGGCCCGCAGGAAGCCCGGCGCGTGCCAGAGCGAGGGATCGGTCTGTTCGCGCGCGTACTGCAGGGTGAACGGCAGCCGCACGGCCATCGAGCCGAAGGCGATCAGGGTCAGGGTGAGGTTCGCGACCTCGCCCGCATACGTCTCCAGCCAGCGCAGCGTGCCCGCCCCGGCCAGCAGCCCGATGACGGCCATGCCCGCGAAGAACACCACGTCGGCCAGCTCCAGCAGCTTCCAGGAGCTGCCCCGGTGGACCAGCCGGCCGGTCACGACCAGGGCGACGGCCGAGGCCAGGGCCACCGCGACCCCGATCTCGAACCGTCCCGGTCCGACCAGCAGCGAGAAGATGATCCACGGCGCCATCCCGACCGCCGGGTTCTCCAGGAACCCGGCGATCGGGCCGGTGGCCGTGCCGTACGCCCGCGTCGGCATGGTTCCAGGGTGCGCGCCGGGCGGGAGCCCGGCCATCCGGAACCGCCGACGCGCTCGCGCGGCGGCCGGGGTCAGGACACGAGGACCGAGCGGTGGGCGGTGGCGGCCTCGATCAGGGCCGCCATCACCCGGGTGTCCTTGTCCCGCTCCGGGTGCCACTGCACGCCCACGACCCAGCGCGAGCGGTCCGGGTCCTCGATCGCCTCCACCGTGCCGTCCTGCGCGTACGCCGAGACGACCAGGCCCCGGCCCAGGCGGTCCACGGCCTGGTGGTGGTAGGTCGGGACCTCCGCCACCTCCGGGACCAGCCCCGCGTACCGGGTGCCGGCGACCGGGGTGACCGGGTGCCAGGAGGTTACGCCGGGGGTGTGGACGTGGCCGTCGATGTGCTGGATGAGCGTGCCGCCCAGCGCCACGTTGAGCGCCTGCATGCCGCGGCAGATGCCCAGGAACGGCGTGCCGGCCTCCAGGGCCGCCCCGGTCAGGGCCAGCTCCCACTCGTCGCGCACCGTGGCCGGGGGGCCCGTACGCGGGTCGCGTCCGGCGCCGTACCGGACGGGGTCCACGTCCGGGCCGCCGGAGACGATCAGGCCGTCCACCCGGCTCAGCACCTCCGCCGCCCGCCCCGGTTCGTCCGGCGGGAGCAGCACGGCCGCGCCGCCCGCCGCCTGGACGAGCTCGTAGTACCCGCTGGGCACGAGGGCGGTGGGCAGGTCCCACACGTGGTACCGGGTGGATTCCTCCACGTAGGTGGTGATGCCGATGAGCGGCCTGGGCACGGTGATACCTCCAGGGTGGTGCCGGACAGCGGAGCAGGGAACAGGATTTCAGTCGCGGGTCAACTCCGCCTCGGCTTCGGCCAGCGCGGCGAACTCCTCTTCCGGCGCCGAGGCCACGAGGTGGTGGCGGCTGTAGAAGGCGAAGTAGGCGAGGGCCACCGCGTACACGGCGAGCGCGATGAACGCCGCGTCCTTGTCCACCAGGAAGGTGGCGACCAGGGCCGACAGGGCGAGGACGAAGGCCACCGTGGAGGTGAGCACCCCGCCCGGAGTGCGGTACGGCCGCTCCAGGTTCGGCTCCCGGCGGCGCAGCACGATGTGCGAGAGCGCCATCAGGGCGTAGGAGATGGTCGCGCCGAAGACGGCGATGTTGAGCATCCGGGCCCCGTCGCCGGTGGCCGCGGCGAGCGCGAAGCCGATCGCGCCGGGGATGACCAGGCCGAGGTAGGGCGCCTTGCGGCTGCTGGTCAGGGAGAGGAAGCGGGGCAGGTAGCCCGCGCGGGAGAGGGCGAAGAGCTGGCGCGAACCGGCGTAGATGAGGGAGAAGAAGGACGCCACCAGACCGGCCAGGCCCGCGTAGTTGACGAACCGGCTCAGCGCGGTCGGCCCGCCCGTGCCCTCCAGGGCGACGACCAGCGGGTTGCCCGCGTCCTTGACCGCGTCCGCGCCGTGCGCGCCGGTCGCGGCGAAGAAGGTGATCAGGGCGAGGAGGGCGAGGATGCCCATGGAGATGGCGAGCGCCTTCGGCATGGAGCGGACCGGGTCCTTGGCCTCCTCGGCCGCGAGCGGCACGCCCTCCACGCCGAGGAAGAACCACATGCCGAAGGGGAACGCCGCCCAGATGCCGAGGACGCCGTACGGCAGCCAGGAGCTGGAGCCCGCCGCGCCCGCGTCGACCGCGATGTCGTCGAGTCCGCTGACGGAGAAGTCGGTGAAGGCGCCGAAGGCGAAGATCAGCAGGGCGGCGACGGCGATCGCGGTGACGACGAGGCTGAACCGCAGCGCCTCGCCCACGCCCCAGAGGTGCACGCCGATGAAGATCACGAAGCAGCCGAGGTAGACCGGCCAGCTGGAGGTGAGGCCGAACAGGCCGAGGGATTCGACGTAGTCGCCGATGAAGATGACGATCGCGGCCGGGGCCAGGATGTATTCGATGAGGATGGCGGTACCGGTGAGGAAACCGCCCCAGGGGCCGAGCGCGCGCCGGGCGAAGCCGTAGCCGCCGCCCGCGGTGGGCAGGATGGTGGAGAGCTCGGCGAGGGAGAAGACCAGGCAGGCGTACATGGCGCCCATGAGGACGGTGGCGATGGCGAGGCCGCCGAAGCCGCCCTTGCTCAGGCCGACGTTCCAGCCGGAGAAGTCCCCGGAGACGACGTAGGCGACGCCGAGGCCGGTCAGCAGCAGCCAGCCGGCGCTGCCGCGGCGCAGGGTGCGGCGCTCCAGGTAGTCGTCCCCGCCGTCGGGTCCGGCCCCGGGGGACGGAGTGGGTCCGGGCACGGCCTTCGTCAGCCGTGCCTCGATGTCGTCGGCCATGTGCGCGCTCCTGCCTAGGGCAATGGTTGTGGGGCGTACCTTTGCCGTTCGGGAGTGGCGGGCGCAAGACCCCTGCGTTAAACGGTGGTTACGAAAACCTCCGCGCGCCCGGATCCGGCCCCGCTCACGCCAGGAACCCGCGCAGCAGCGCCGCCGTGCCCCCGCAGTGCTCCCGCATCACCTCGCGCGCCGCCTCCGCGTCCCCCTCCAGCACCGACTCCACCAGCGCGGTGTGCTGCTGCTGCGAGTGCTCCAGGTTGCGCACCAGCAGCGGGATGCAGTCCAGCAGGTCGTTGACCGTGGCCCGGACCGCCGCGTACTGGGCCGTCAGGGTGGCCGAGCCCGCCAGTTCGCACAGCGTGAGGTGGAAGAGGGTGTCGCGCCGCCGGTAGTCCGCGAGCGGTGCGTCGTGGGTCGCGGCCAGCGCCCCGCGCAGCCGGTCCGCCTGTGCGCCGTCCAGCCCCTGCGCGGCGCACAGCCCGGCCGCGCCGGTCTCCAGCACCTCGCGGAAGCGCAGCGCGTCCTCGATGTCCACGCCCGCCACGCGGCGGCGCAGCTCCTCCTCGGTGCCGTCGGCGGGGGTGTCGGGGCGCGGCAGGACGAACGTTCCGCCGTAGCGGCCGCGCCGCGCCTCCACCAGCCCCTGCTCCTGGAGTACTTTCAGCACCTCGCGCAGGGTGACCCGGCTGATCCCCATCCGCTCGGCCAACTCGCGCTCCGGCGGCAGCCGTTCGCCGCCGGGCACCAGGCCGAGGCGGACCACCTGGAGGATCTGCTCCAGGGCCTCCTCGAAACCGTTGCCCGCCCGCACCTGACGCAGCACGGGATTCAGCCGTGCGAGCGCGCCGCCGTCGCCCGAGTCGCCCGCCATGTCGTGGGTCATATCGGCTCCTCCCCTTCCCAAGCAATGGTTCTATTCAATACCTTAGGCCCCCTCGGCTCACCGAAGGAGAGATTCCCGTGGTAGACCGCATGCCGCCGCTCGCGCCCGAGGAGCTCCGCTCCCTCGTCGCCGACGGCGAGATCGACACAGTGGTCCTGGCCTTCCCCGATATGCAGGGGCGCCTCCAGGGCAAGCGGTTCGCCGCGCAGTTCTTCCTCGACGAGGTCATGTCCCACGGCACGGAGGGCTGCAACTACCTGCTCGCCGTCGACACCGACATGAACACCGTCGACGGATACGAGATGTCCTCGTGGGACCGGGGCTACGGCGACTTCGCCATGCACCCCGACCTGTCCACCCTGCGCCGCATCCCGTGGAACCCGGGCAGCGCGCTGCTCCTGGCGGACCTCGCCTGGAACGACGGCTCGCCCGTCGTCGCCGCGCCCCGCCAGATCCTGCGGCGCCAGCTGGAGCGCCTCGCCGAGCACGGTTACACCGCGATGGTGGGCACCGAGCTGGAGTTCATGGTCTTCCAGGACACCTACGAGCAGGCCTGGGACGCCAACTACCGCGGCCTGACGCCCGCCAACCAGTACAACATCGACTACTCCGTCCTCGGTACCGGCCGGATCGAGCCGCTGCTGCGCCGGATCCGCAACGAGATGCAGGCCGCGGGCCTGATCGTCGAGTCGGCCAAGGGCGAGTGCAACCTGGGGCAGCACGAGATCGCCTTCCGCTACGACGAGGCCGTGGTCACCTGCGACCAGCACGCGGTCTACAAGACCGGGGCCAAGGAGATCGCCTCCCAGGAAGGCGTCTCGCTCACCTTCATGGCCAAGTACGACGAGCGCGAGGGCAACTCCTGTCACATCCACCTCTCGCTCAACGACGCCGACGGACGCAACGTGATGGCGGCCGAGGGGGACGAAGCACCCGGCGGAATGTCACCGGTGATGCGCCATTTCCTGGCCGGCCAGCTGGCCGCGCTGCGCGACTTCTCCCTTCTCTACGCCCCCAACATCAATTCGTACAAGCGTTTCCGGCCGGGATCCTTCGCGCCCACCGCCGTCGCCTGGGGCGTGGACAACCGGACCTGCGCCCTCCGGGTGGTCGGCCACGGCCGCTCGATGCGCTTCGAGAACCGCCTTCCGGGCGGCGACGTCAACCCGCACCTGGCCGTCGCCGGGCTCGTCGCGGCCGGGCTCTACGGCATCGAGAACCGCCTGGAACTGCCCGAGGCCTGTCCGGGCAACGCCTACGCCGCCGACTACGCGCACGTCCCGGCCACCCTGCGCGAGGCGGCCGAACTGTGGGAGAACAGCGAGATCGCCAAGGCCGCCTTCGGCCCCGAAGTCGTCGCCCACTACCGCAACATGGCCCGGGTCGAGCTCGACGCCTACGACTCCGCCGTGACCGACTGGGAGCTGCGCCGCTCCTTCGAACGCCTGTAACCCCCGCTCGCGGCTGACCGCAACCGACAACCCGACCGCAACCGACAGCCCGACCGCAACCGACTGCACCGACCGAGAGGCACCACGTGTCATCCGATGCGCTGGACGTACTGAACCCGGCCACCGAGGAGATCGTCGCCACCGTCCCGGCCGCCACACGGGACGACGTCGACGCCGCCGTCGTACGGGCCACCGCGGCCCAGCGCGGCTGGGCCGCCGCCGCGCCCGCCGACCGGGCCCGGCTGCTGCGCCGCTTCGCCGCCGCGGTGGACGAGCACCGCGAGGAACTCGCCTGGCTGGAGGTCCGCGAGGCCGGCCACACCATCGGCAACGCCCGCTGGGAAGCGGGCAACGTGCGCGACCTGCTCGAATTCGCCGCCGGGGGAGTGGAGCGGCTCTCCGGACGGCAGATCCCGGTGGCGGGCGGCCTCGACGTCACCTTCCTCGAGCCCCTCGGCGTCGTCGGCGTGATCGCCCCGTGGAACTTCCCCATGCCGATCGCCGCCTGGGGCCTGGCGCCCGCCCTCGCCGCGGGCAACGCCGTCATCCTCAAGCCCGCCGAGACCACCCCCCTCACGGCGCTCCGACTGGCCGAACTCGCCCTGGAGGCGGGCCTGCCCGAGCACCTCTTCCAGGTGCTCCCCGGCCGGGGACCGGTCGCGGGCGACGCGCTCGTCGCCCACCCCGGCGTCGCGAAGATCGTCTTCACCGGCTCCACCGGGGTCGGCAAGCAGATCATGGCCAAGTGCGCCGAACGGGTGAAGCGCGTCACCCTCGAACTCGGCGGCAAGAGCCCCAACATCGTCTTCGCCGACGCCGACCTCGAAGCCGCCGCGGCCGCCGCCCCGATGGCCTTCCTCGACAACACCGGCCAGGACTGCTGCGCCCGCACCCGGATCCTGGTCCAGCGCTCCGTGTACGACCGCTTCCTCGACCTGCTCGTCCCCGGGATCGAGGGCGTGGTCGTCGGCGACCCGGCCGACGAGAAGACCCAGATGGGCCCGCTGATCTCGCGCGCCCAGCTCGAGCGCGTACGGTCCTACGTCACCGACGACCTCACCGCGGTCCGCGGCACCGCCCCCGAGGGCCCCGGTTTCTGGTACCCGCCCACCCTCGTCACCGGGGCCGGCCCCACCGCCCCCGTCGCCGTCGAGGAGGTCTTCGGACCGGTCGCCGTCGTCCTGCCCTTCGAGGACGAGGAGGACGCCGTACGCCTGGCCAACGCCACCGAATACGGGCTCTCCGGCTCGCTCTGGACCCGCGACGTCGGCCGCGCCCTGCGCGTCTCGCGCGCCGTCGCCGCGGGCAACCTCTCCGTCAACTCCCACAGCAGCGTCCGCTACGGGACGCCCTTCGGCGGGTACAAGCAGTCCGGCCTCGGCCGGGAGCTGGGACCCGACGCCCTCACCGCATTCACCGAGACCAAGAACGTCTTCATCAGCACGGAGGCCTGAGCCCATGACCGCCCAGCACACCGAAGAGATCGTCTGCCGCCGTCTGGTCGGCCGCACCGCCGTCATCACCGGAGCCGGCAGCGGCATCGGCCTCGCCACCGCCCGCCGCCTCGCCTCCGAAGGCGCCAACGTCGTCTGCGGCGACATCGACGAGACGGCGGGGAAGGCCGCCGCCGAAGAGGTCGGCGGGACCTTCGTGAAGGTCGACGTCACCAGCCCCGAGGAGGTCGAGGCGCTCTTCAAGACGGCCTTCGACACCTACGGCTCCGTCGACATCGCCTTCAACAACGCGGGCATCTCGCCCCCCGACGACGACTCGATCCTCACCACCGGGCTGGAGGCCTGGAAGCGGGTCCAGGACGTCAACCTGACCTCGGTCTACCTGTGCTGCAAGGCCGCCCTGCCGTACATGCAGCGCCAGGGCCGCGGGTCCATCATCAACACCGCGTCCTTCGTCGCGATCATGGGCGCCGCGACCTCCCAGATCTCCTACACCGCCTCCAAGGGCGGGGTCCTGGCCATGTCCCGCGAACTGGGCGTCCAGTTCGCCCGCGAGGGCATCCGCGTCAACGCCCTGTGCCCGGGGCCCGTCAACACCCCGCTGCTCCAGGAGCTGTTCGCCAAGGACCCCGAGCGCGCCGCGCGCCGCCTCGTCCACATCCCGGTCGGCCGCTTCGCCGAGCCCACCGAGATCGCCGCCGCCGTCGCCTTCCTCGCCAGCGACGACTCCTCCTTCATCAACGCCACCGACTTCCTGGTCGACGGCGGCATCGCGGGCGCGTACGTCACCCCCCTGTAGAGCGGCCTCCCAGGTCCGCCCCGAGCGTTCACCTGGACTGCACCACCACGACAGCCGGGCGTCGCACGACGCCCGGCTGTCGTGCTCTATCGTCCGCGACGATCTTCGTCAGAATCAGGAGCGTTCACCTCAGTGACCCACCTCACCCCCGCACGGCGGCTGCAGGCCGTCGGCGCCGCCGCCGCGATAGCCGCCGGCGCCCTCGTGGCCGCCGCGCCCGCCGCCCAGGCGGCCCGCCCCGGCGCGCACTGCACCACCCCGAAGGTCGGCGCCGGCTGGTACGGCGACAACCAGGCGCGCCTCCAGCAGCTGATCGACCAGTACGGCCGCTGCAACCCGTACCGGCCGAACCGCGACAAGCCCGTCGCCGTCTTCGACTGGGACAACACCGTCGTCAAGAACGACGTCGGCGACGCCACCATGTTCTGGCTGCTGCGCAACGGCAAGATCCGCCAGCCCGCCCGCGGCGACTGGCGCACCACCAGCAAGTACCTCACCCCGGCCGCCGCCACGGCCCTCGCCGACGCCTGCGGCACGCTCGCCCGCCCCGGCGCCCCGCTGCCCACCGGCGCCGGCACCACCGCGGGCGTCCGCTGCGCCGACGAGATCAACGCCGTCTACGGAACCTCCGCCACCAAGGCGGGCGCCGCCGCCTTCGCGGGCTGGGACCGCCGCACCATCGAGCCCGCCTACGCCTGGCTGCCCCAGCTCACCCAGGGCTACACCGCCCGCGAGGTCCGCTCCTTCGCCGCCGCCGCGCGCACCGAGAACCTCGCCGCGCCCGTCGGCGCCACGCAGCGGGTGGGCAGCGCCACCGCCACCGCCTGGGTGCGCTACTACGATCAGCAGAAGGACCTCATCAGCGGCCTGCAGAAGGCCGGCTTCGACGTCTGGATCAGCTCGGCCTCGCCGCAGCCGGTCGTCGAGGTGTGGGCCAAGGGCGTCGGCGTCGCCACCGACCACGTCATCGGCATCCGCAACACCACCTCGTACGACGGGAAGTTCACCCCGCACCTGCAGGGCTGCGGCTCGGTGCGCGACGGCGACGACTCGATGATCACGTACGTCGACGGGAAGCGCTGCTGGATCAACAAGGAGGTCTTCGGCGTGCGCGGCGCGGCCGCCGAGAAGGTCCAGCCCGCCAACCGCCGCCAGGTGTTCGCCGCGGGCGACTCCGACACCGACGTCTCGTTCCTGCGCGACGCGACCGCCCTGCGCCTCGTCCTGAACCGCAACAAGAACGAACTGATGTGCCGGGCGTACGACAACAGCGACGGCCGCTGGATCGTGAACCCGATGTTCATCGAGGCGAAGAAGCAGAAGACCAGCCCCTACCCGTGCGCGACCACGGGCTTCACCGGGCACGACGGAACGCCCGGCCCGGTGCTGCGCGGCGACTCCAGCGTCATCCCGGACCAGACGGACTCCGTCTTCTGAGCGCCGTTGCGCGGCTCAGAGGAAGGTGCGGCCCTCGCCCCGGTACGTCGGGGCGGTGGCCGTCACCCGGTCGCCCTCGACGAGGTGCAGCTCCTCGAACCGCTCGCACAGCTCCCCGGCCTTCGCGTGCCGGAACCACACCCGGTCGCCGATCCGCAGGTCGTCCGCGGGGGAGCCGAGCAGCGGGGTCTGCACCTCACCGGCCCCCTCCTGCGGGTCGTAGCGCAGGCCCTGCGGGAGGTACGGCTGCGGCAGCCGGTCCGCGCCCGGCGCGCCCGAGGCCGGGTAGCCGCCGCCCAGCACCGTGACGACCCCCACGCCCGGCCGCCGGACCACCGGCTGCGCGAACAGGGCCGCCGGACGCCCCCGGAACGACGTGTAGTTGTCGAACAGCCGCGGTACGTACAGGCCCGACCCGGCGGCGATCTCCGTGACCGCGTCCTCGGCGGCCGTCTGCTGCACGCTTCCGGTGCCGCCGCCGTTGACGAACTCCAGCTCGCCGACCACCGCGCGCACCGCCCGTACGGTCTCCGCGCGCCGCGCCGCCAGCTCCTTGCGGGCCGCGCCCTGCATCAGCCGGATCGCCCGCGAGCGCAGCGGGCGCCCCGCCAGGGAGTCGCCCACGCCCGCCACATGGCCCTCGTACCCCATCAGGCCGACCACCCGGAAGCCCGGGCGCGCCGTGACGGCGCGGGCCAGCGCGGCCAGCTGGGCCGGTTCGCGCAGCGGCGAGCGGCGGGCGCCGACCCGCACCCGGCCGCCCAACAGGTGCAGGGCGGTGTCCAGTTCGAGGCAGACCCGGATCTCCTCGGACCCGTCGCCGCGCGCGTGGTCGATCAGCTCCAGCTGCGCCGGGTCGTCCACCATGACGGTGACGGTGGCGGCGAGCTTGGGGTCGGCGGCGAGTTCGGCGAAGCCGGTGCGGTCGGCGGAGGGGTAGGCGAGGAGTACGTCCTCGAACCCGGACCGGGCCAGCCAGAGGGATTCGGCGAGGGTGTACGACATGATCCCGGCGAACCCGGGGCGTGCCAGCACCCGTTCGAGCAGGGTCCGGCAGCGGACGGACTTGCTCGCCACCCGGATGGGCTTGCCGCCGGCCCGGCGCACGAGGTCGTCGGCGTTGGCGTCGAACGCGTCGAGATCCACGAGGGCCAGCGGGGCGTCGAGGTGGGCGGTGGCCCGGTCGTAACGGGCCCGGTCGGCGGCGGGGGAAGTCATGCGCGCAGCTTGCCATGCCGGCCTACCGGGGGGTAGGGGTCCGGCCGGTGCCCTGCGGGCTCCCGGCGCCGCCCGGTGGTACGCGGGCCGCCCCGCCCCGCCGGGGTGCCCGCCCGCGGCCCGAGCCCCCTCCGGGCGCGCCTCAATCGCCGGCGAGGCTGGAGCGTGGGCCGGCCTGGTGAGTCGCGTGCGGTCGGGTGTCCCCTCCGGGGGCGCCTCAATCGCCGGCGGGGCTGGGATGTGGCCGGCCGGGTGGGTCGCCTGCTCGATCGTCCGTGAGGCTGGGGTGTGGGCCGGTCTGGTGGGTTGCCTGCTTTGCCTGCGTGTGGGTGAGTGCACTTCCAGCCTGCCCGGCGTTTGAGGGCCCGCCGGGGGCAGGGTGGCTTCCGGGGTGGCGGGCCCGGGCCGGGCCAGGGGCGGGGAATCGGGGGTGGCGTCGTAGAGTACGGGCAGGCAGCCGCAGGTACGGCATGGAACGGGGGGCGGAGCCGCCGGATGACGATGGCCGACCGACACACCGCCCCGCCCACCACCCCCGCGCCCGAGGGCGAAGACGCCCCGCCGCGCCCGGGGTTGGCCCGCCGCACGGCCATCGCGCTCTGCACCCTGACCGGCCTCGCCCTGATCGGCGGGGCCGCCTTCGGGGTCTGGTCCGACCACCACGAGCGGCGCCGCCCCGTCACCCCCGCCGCCGCCTACCGCAGCGCCGGCTCCCTCTGGCGCGACACCCCCGTCGACACCCTGTTCCCACCGACCCTCGACGGCCGCGGCGCCGGACCCGGCGGGTCCGACCGGACCTGGACCCGGGTCGCCCTCGCCCCCGACGCCGGGTGCGCCGCCGGGCTGCCCGCCGACTGGCAGGCCGTCCTCGCCCCCACCGGCTGCACCCGCGTCCTGCGCGCCACCTACACCGACGCCACCCGCAGCGCCCTGGTCTCCGTCGGCCTGGTCTTCACCACGGCCGACGCGCCCGCGATGGCGGGACTGCGGGGCCGGCTGCCGGTCCCGCCCGGATACGGATTCGCCGACGGCCAGCGCGCCGCCTGGACGGTGTCCGTCCTCCCGGAGGCGCCCGCGCTCGTCTACGCCGTCTCCGCCTTCGCGGACGGCCGCCCGGTCCCCGCTCCGCGCCCGGCCGCGGACGCGGTGAAGAAGGACGACACCAGCGCCGTCGCCCAAGCGGGCCTCGGCTACGAGGCCAAGGGCGTCGCCGACCGGATAGAGCGCGCCCTGCGCGCCCTGGCCGCCCCGCCCACCGCCGGCGCGACCCCGGAGCCGCCCCGATGACCCGCCCGCCCCGCGCCACGGCCCGCACCACCGCCCGCGCCGCCGCCCCGCACGCACATCCCTA
>NZ_JBEOXE010000089.1:0-27206 GCF_040296485.1 Streptomyces sp. NPDC002138
TCTGGGCGCGGGCGGCGATCAGCATCTCGGCGGTGGTGGCGTAGGCGGCGCCTCAGGAGAGAACCGCTCCGCTTCGCGGAGCGAAGCCGGCCCTTTGGGCCGGGGTCCTGCGCTTCGCTTCGGACTGTCCGGATTCCGCTGCGCTCCATCCGGACCGGCCCGCTGCGCGGGCCCAGAGAACTCCCTTGCTTCGCGCGGGAGCTGACCCCGTTTCACGGGGTGTAGACCTTCAGCTTGTTGGGGTGTTCGCTTCGCTCCCACCCTGGTCCTTCCGGCTTCGCCTTCAGGACCGTAGGGGCCCGCTTCGCGGTCCCCTACTGACAGCAGCGGGAAGGCCGCGGCCTCTCTCGGCTGACGGCCAGCGGGGGCCAGCCGAGAGCAGGGACCTTGAATCCCCCACTCAGGTGCGTCCCCCCGGTAGGGCTCGTGGTTGGTTTCTGGGATCCCGCTACAGTCCATGACTCTTCCAGGCCCGAGAGGCCGTCCAGCTGGCCCGGGCTTCGCTCTACCCCACCTGATTCATTATAGAGCCAGGATAGATATGGGAACGGATCCGTTGCAGCGCTCCGAGTGCAGCGGCCGGGTCCCCCGTGTGCGGCGAATGGGGACACGGCCCAGTAGTGCACGGTAGTTGGACGTATTTCACCGCATCGTGTGGATCGGCGCATCTGCGCCCCGCACCAATGGGTAGTCCCTTGGTGGCTCTTCATGGGGCCGATATGACCGGGTGCCCAGGCCATCCATCGCCCTCACGTCCCATCACCTTCCACGTACGGGTCAACCGTCCCCGCCTCCTCAAAATCGACCGGCCCACCCAGGAGGAGACAGGCCAAAATGCCCATCACAAACCGCGTCGACCAGCGCGAGGCCGCTCAGCGAGAAGCCGGTGGCCGTGGCTGGTGCGCGAGGGTCACCTGGTGCCGCTGTGCGGGGCGTGTGCCGGCGACCGCGGGGCGCGGGAGAGGGTGTGGATGCTCAGTGCGGACCGCTGGCGGGTGTGCGGGGAACATGGGCGGTTCACCGACAGCGACAGCACCGGGGGCGAGCGCGGGCTGTCGCTGAAACTGCTGCCGGAGACGGCCCGGGCGCACCACGAGCGGGAAGCCCTCCAGCGTCGGTACGGGCCGGCGGGCCGGGAATTGTTCGCCGATGCCTTCCAGATCACGGTGCACTGGTGGACACACCTTCCCGGCACTCCGCGGTGGATACGGCGGGCGGGGGAGGCGGACCTCACGGCGCGGGCGGTGTCTACGGCGCCGCTCGTGCTGATGCCGGAGGCCGCGGCCGTGGCGGAACAGCTGGCTGCTTTCGAATACACGGACCGCCGGGACGGGCAGGCCCGTACGCGATGGCTCGAAGGAATGCGGGACGAGATGGACCGGTGGGGCGTCGACTTCTCGGTCGGCCGGCTGGCGCTGATGGACTGGCTGCAACGACACAGCACCCCTACCGCCTGGGCGCCGGACACCGCCGGCGGGCTTGCCGTAGATACGGCACCGCCGGTGCGACCTGGTCGTGCCGGCGGACCGGCCGCTGGAGACCCGCGGCAGGTGCCGGTCCTGCGGCTGACAGCCGGACACACACGAGCGGCACAATCCACCGGGGTCCTGGAGGCGGCATCGTGCCTGCCCTGGCAACTGGGACAGCCGGCATGCGAGATGTGAAACCCGTCGGCGCGACGGCGTCCTCTGCGGGCGGCGATGCCGCGGAGGATACGGGAACAGGCAGTGGCGTTCCCCGACGGTCTGGTGTGCGCAGCGGCGCGACACTTCTGCGGGAAGCGGGCGGCATGAGCGTGGTGGAGAGTCCCGGCGGCCTGCCGGAGAGCGAGACGGTCCGGAGCCTGGAGCGGGATGTCGTGGCCTGGTACCGCGAACCGTACGGGCGGGTGCGCTCGTGCGGCGCAGACGAGCTCCGGGGAGTGGCGCTGGAAGAGTTCGGGCCGGTGAACGAGCCGGTGCCCTACCGGGGCCGCAAAGGCATCATCACCTACTGGCCGGTGGCGACCCGGGAGCAGACGGTAATGTGCTCCAGTCTGCGGCAGTGGCGCCTGACACTGGAGCTGGACTTCGAGCCGGCCTGGGTGGCGTTCAGTGCCAACCCGGTGGAACTGCGGTGGCGGGCGGGAGGCCGCCTTCGCCGCTGGCGCCCCGACTTCGTGGCACGCACGGCCAGCGGCGCGCGTGAGGTACTGGTGCTGAAACCGCCCGGCGAGGGAGAGCCTGCCCGCCGCGAGACTTCCGGTCCTTGAGGCGGTGGCACGGGCCGGGTGGCGGGTGCGGCAGGTGGATGAACCGTCGGGCCTGCGCGAGCGCAACCTGGCGTGGCTGTCCGGCTACCGGCTTCCCCCGGGCGCCGAGGACGGCCAGGTGTGGGCGCTGCTGGAGGCGTTCCGGGAGCCGACGGGCCTGCGGGCGGGGGTGGCGGCGAGCGGACTGGACGAGCTGACGGGGCTGGACCTCGCCTACCGGATGCTCTGGCAGCGGCGGCTGCTGTTCGACGACTGCCAGCCGCTGCTGCCCGACGCCGTGGCCTGGACTGCCTGAAGGAAAGAGAGGGGCGCGTGACGGGAACACGTGGAAGCCGGTCTTCGGGGTCGCTGTCGATCGGAGCGCGGGTGCGCTGGCAGGACCGCGAGTGGGAGGTGGTGGCGTGGCAGGGGCCACAGGTCACGCTGGTGCCGCAAGACGGCGGCGTGGCGCCGCAGGCGGTGTCCTACCGGTGGCTGGTGGGCGGGGAGGGTTTCGCCGTCCTCCCCGCCGGCCCTGTTCCGGCCCTGGACGGCGCAGCCCCGCACGGGAGGGAGGGGCAGGAATGGCGGAAGGAGGAGGCTCTGTGGCAGGCGCGCATGGTGGAGATCGACACCGGTCTGGCACCGGGCCGAAGCGAGCATGACCAGGGGTTCGGGCCGGAGACGACGCTGGCCCAGCGGTGTGCCGCGATGTCGGCGCGCCTGGCCGCCGACGGCATCCGCTGCTCCGCCCACACTCTGGCCGACAAGCGGCGCAAGTGGAAAGCGGCCAGGGAGAACCCGGCCGTCCTGCTGCCCAGGCCTCGGGACAAACGTCCGGGGGGCTTCACCGATCCGCGGTGCCTGACGGCCATGCAGGAGGTGGTGACGCGGCGCGCACGCGCCTCGGACGTGACCATCGATCTGATCCGCGAGGAGGTGGAAGACCTCCTGCGCTCGCGGTACGGCGACGAGTTCGACAGCGATCCGGCTGCCGCGGCGGCCCTGCTGCCCTCCCGCTCCGTCTTCTACCTGCGCATGAAGGAGTCCGGCCTGGTCGACGTGCTGACCCAGCCGACACGATCCCGTGCCGCCTGGGCCAGCGCCCCGTCCCTTCCCCACGGCGAGCGAGGGATCATCCTGCGGCCGGGCCAGGTCACCCAGGCCGACACCACGCCCCTGCGGGTCCTCGCCTGCGGCGACGACGGCCGGCCCACCGCCACCGAGATGACCGCGCTCATCGACGTCGCCAGCCACAGTGTGTGCGCACTGATGATCACCCCCAGCCGTCCCCAAGACGCCGTGAGCGGACGCCCCGGCCAGGCGACCCGGGCGATCGATCTGACCTTGATGCTGGCACAGGCCTTCGCGCCCTGGCCGGTGATGCCCGGCTGGGACCCCCTGTCCGCGGCTGCCGCCTCCCGCCTGCCGTTCGGAGCGCTGCGGGCAGCGGACGAGCGGTTCACGAACGCCACGGCCGCCCGCCCGGTCATCCGTCCCGAGCTGATCGTCTACGACCAGGGCAGCCCTTACGTGAGCGAGCACTTCACCGAGGTCTGCGACCGGCTGCGTATCGCACGGCGCCCCGCGCGCAAAAGGACCCCGTCCGACAAGCCGCTCGCCGAGCACTTCTTCATCACCCTCGCGCACCGATTCAGCCAGCACATCCAGCACGGCTGGCAGGGGCGCAGCCACCAGAAACGTGGTCGCGGTATCGAGCGGATGCCGCTGTACACGCTTCCCGAGCTCCAGCAGATGGCACAGGAATGGGTCGCGTTGGAGTACCAGCAGACCCCCGATGCGGGACTGCGCGACCCGATGCGGCCCGGCATCGTTCTGTCCCCCAACGACATGTACGCCGTGCAGGTGGCCCGCAGCGGCTACCGGCCGGTGCCGCTCACGGCCGCCCAGAACCGCTTCTTCCTGCCGCCCCGGTGGGTCACTCCCGGCAAGAGCGGATTCATGATCAACTACCGGACCTATCAGCCCGTCGCACAGGACGCCGGGCACTACCGCGAGATCCTCCTGCGCGGCGGCTCCAAGCTGCCCGGCCGCAGGGACCGGTGGGAATGCCGCTTCAATCCCTACCGCCCCGAGCGGGTATGGCTGTACGACCACACATCGGGCACCTGGGTGACCTGCGATTTCCGGCTGCGGCACCCGCTGGGCGACCCGTGGACCGCGGACATGTGGCAGGAATACGCCGAGCAGCACCGCGCGGCCGGCGGCAGCGAACGGGACGAGGAGGCCATCGCCCTGGCCTTGGCACAGCGCGACCGGTGCCGACGCAGCCGCAGGCCACCGCCGAAACGCACCGGAGCCGAACCACCCTTCCAGGGCGTGGAGCTGGATACTGAACAGCCGATCGAAGATCCTTACGCAGGCCTCCAGGAGTTCGACCTGTCGACCCTGCAGCCCTACCCGGCACTGCCCATCTCCCCCCTGGCGACGGCACCCACACCCCTGTGGCCCTCGCTGCCCGCGGGCACTGACAACGCGGACGGGCGGCCGCAGGACAGGAATGCGCCGCACCCGCTCACAGCGCTCTTCCCCGCAGGCGGCGATGACAGGGAGCCGGAAATCTCCGCGGCCGGAACACCGGAAACTGATGAGGAGGTCATCGAGGCCGAACTCTGCGACGGCCTGGATCCCGACGGCGTGGACGGCCTGGAGGACGCAGGCAACGCATGGGATGCGTAGCAAGCGGCAGCCCAGGGTGAACGACAAGGCCGCCGACCGGCCCGGGCCGGTCCGTACGTCCGGGCCAGAGCCTGCACGGACGCACAACGTGCGGCAGGACCCTGACGAGAGAGAACAACGATGAAGGCATCCGTCCAGCTGCGCGATCAGCGCGAGGCCCGCCTGCGCCAGCAGATGAAGAACACCCCGATGCGGCCGCTGCCACCGTTCCAGCTCACCAGCTGGAACCACTTCGTCGACGAGGAAGTCAAGCCGCCCGAGCTGACGGCGGGCAGCCCTCCCGCCGCGGACCGGAAGAAAGACCAGACGGCCCTCGCCTACCACCGGCATCTGCGGATGGTGCCCACCGACGCGATGACCCACATGCAGAACATGGTCGTCGAGGCAGTCCACCTCAACAGCGGGCGCCGCGAAGGCCTGATGGACCAGGTCATCGACGGACCCGCGGGCACCGGCAAGACCTGCCTGCTGCGGGCGGTGGGACGCGCCGCCCAGAAAGAGATCGAAGCCGCCACAAGGGGCAGGCAGCCCAACCACATCCCCGTCGTACACATCACCACCCCCGCCGACCCCGAATCCAAGACGAACTGGATCTGGGAAATCGCCTCCTACCTGGGCCTCAACCCCGAACCGAGGAACATCGCCGAAGTCCTGGAGATGCGCCGGCACCCCGACCTGACCCTGCCGGTCAACTACATCCTGGAGACGACACAGACCCGCCTGCTACTCATCGACGACATCAACCGCGCCTCCCCCGCGCAACTGGCAGACGTACTCCCCTACTTCGACTACCTACGCGACAAACTCGGCATCTCGCTCCTCTTCTGCGGCACCGGCGCCAGCCACCTCATCCACCAGGCCCGCATCCAGGCCCAGGACGCGGCCCTCGTCAGCGAGGAGAACCGTCTGCGGCTCCAACAAGCCGGCCGCTCCACCACCCCCACCGACTCACCCTCGCCCACCGCACTGCTGCCCGTCACCTGGCTACACCCCCTCCCCTGGACACCAAGGACCCCGAAACCTTCCGGAAAGTACTGGCAGGCTTCGAAGCCGACCTGCGCCTGCACCAGCTCGAGGAACACGCTCTGAGCCAACACGCCGTCGAACTGCACCGGCGTACCGGCGGCTACTTCAACGCCCTCGCCCACACCATCTCCACCGCCGCCCTCATCGCGATCCGCACCGGCAGCGAGAACATCACCATGAAAGAAATCGACACCGCCACCACCCTGCTCAGCACCTGAAACGAACACACCCGCGACACAACCCCGTCGGCAAGCAAACGAGAGCGGGTGACCGGGGGACGGAGTCTTCGTTCTCCCCCAGCCGGGACAGCCCACGCAGGCAGAGGATGGAATCGGCGCGGCTGCGGTGAACCGCAGCCGTGCGGCCCCGGCTCTGTGGAGCGCCGGGGCCGCCGCCTCTGCTCACTGCTCTGCGTGCGTTGCGGGGTCGACCGGGTCACCCGACCTGGTCGACCCGGTCAGACACCCCCAGCGACCTTCCCCAGGTCGATCCAACCCGAGCCGCTCGCGCTGTCCCCGCCGTTCCAGGCGTAGACGGTGGCGCTGCCGTTCGGGCCGCCCAGGATGTAGTCGGCGTTGGCATCGCCCGTGAACGCGCCGAACTGGACCCGGTTCTGGTCGGTGGTGAGGCCAGTGGCGACCTGGCCCGTGGCTTCCCAGCCGCCACGGCCGTCTCCACCGCGGTTCAGGGAGACCGTCACCGAACCGTTGTCCCTGATCAGGTGGTAGTCGGCCTTGCCGTCGCCGTCGAAGTCGGCGAACCGGACCCGAGAACGGTCGGTCGTCAGGCCCGTGGCGACCACGCCACGGAAGTCCCAGCCGCCCCCGGAGTCACCGCCACGGTTGAGGTAGGCCTCCACCACGCCGTTGTCGTTGATCACCAGGTAGTCGGCCTTGCCGTCGCCGTCCCAGTCGGCGAACCGCACCTTGGTGCGGTCCGTCGTCATGCCCTTGGCCACCTGGCCCGCGTCCGCCCAGCCGCCATGGCCGTCTCCACCACGGTTCAGGAAGACGCTCACCGCACCGTTGTCGTTGACCAGGATGTAGTCGGCCTTGCCGTCGCCGTCCCAGTCGGCGAACCGCACCTTGGTGCGGTCGGTGGTCAGCCCTGTGGCGATCTGTCCGAGCACCTGCCAGCCTCCCCCGGTGTCGCCGCCGCGGTTCAGGTAGACGCTCACCGCACCGTTGTCGGCGACGTTGAGGTAGTCGAGCTTGCCGTCGCCGTCCCAGTCCGCCCAGCGAGTGCGGTCCCCGGCGTTGCCCACCTCGGTGCCGGCCACGGGCACATGCGCCTGCTGGCTGTCGATGACGACCTCGGTGCCGAAGGACTGCCCGCTGGCATCGGGCGCCTTGGCCGGCCAGTAAATGACCTTGTTGTCGGTCTTGCGGGCCCACAGGTCTGGCAGGTTGTCGCCGGTGACGTCGCCGACCGAGCCGAGCGTCGGGTAGGCCGACTGCGGCAGGCCTCCGCCGATCTTCACGCGGCTGGCAGGGTTGCCCCAGGTGGTGGGGTCGAGAAGGCCGTTGACGCCCTTGCTGCCGTAGGTCCGGAAGATGTCACCAGTGGCGTTGTCGCGGAGCCACAGGTCGGCGAGACCGTCACCGTTGACGTCACCGGGAGCGATGACCGTGAACTTGTCCCAGTCGCCGTTGCCGACGAGGACCGGCCCACCGCCGTTGTCGAGGCTCTTCGCGGCCCGGTTACCGTAGTAGGCCCACAGCTGCTTGCCCTGCTTGACCAGCAGGTCCGGGACGCCGTCGCCGTTGATGTCACCCGGGGTGACCATCTGCTCGGCGTTGTACCAGTGGTCGTCGCCGTTCCAGTCGTCTCCGAAGTCGCAGCCGAGGGTGGGGTCCTTGACCGGGCAGGAAACGGACAGCGCGGTCGGCCGGTTGACGATGACGCCCTGCCCGTTGTTCGGGTAGGTCCACAGCATCTTCTTCTTCTCGGTGGCGATGTACTGGAGGGAGACGAGATCGTTGTACCCGTCCGTGCCCCAGTCACCGCGCGCATCGGTCTGCGCGCCGTCGAAGGTCATACCGCCACTGGTGCCCGCGGAGAACTTACTCGCGCCCTGGCCGGCGTAGGTGAAGAGCTGGCCCTTGGTATCGACACTCCAGATGTCCCGGTTGCCGTCGCCGTTGAGGTCACCCGGGCCGTCGCGCTCCGTCGAACGGGTCGCGTAGTAGCGGTACGCCTCGGTGTCGGAGCGGTTGCCCGCCAGGTCAACGCTGTACGCCCAGACCGTGTGCGGGCCGTACCCGGGCGGGGCGATGGGCACCGTCGCCCCCGGTTCGATCCGCTTCATCCGGGGCTCGGAGTCGGTGTAGTACCAGATGTCCTTCACGTCCGTCACGCCATTGGCGCCGAAGGTGAAGCTGCCCGGGGTACGGGCCTTGCCGGTGTTCGCGGGCCAGCCGGCCTCGCCGCTCGGGAACTGCGGTGAGCTGATCACCGGCGGCTTGCTGGGCCGTGTGCGATCCACGGAGAACTTGCAGGTCGCCGACCAGCCGGATGTCAGGCCGTCCTGATCCTTCGCACGGACCTGCCAGGTGTAACTTCCGTTGGGCAGGCTGGCATTCGGCACGGTCCACGTCGCGACCCGTCCCCGGCCGGCGGGGATCGACTGGGTGGCGGCCGGGGTGCTCTGGCCGGCCTTGAATATCTGGAACTCGGCGGCCAGGTTACCTCCGTCGGGGTCATCGATCGTCGCGTAGACGCCGATGGCTGCGTTGCCGATGAGCCCGCCGTCGGTGCAGGAGGTGTACGGGTCCGTGCCCGGGTTCGAGGGCGTGCTGGGCGGATGGTTGTACTCGGTCTCCAGAGTCAGCGTCTTCGGGTCGAAGCGCTTCCAGCCGAAGGTGTCCGACTCATTGCCTGCGTAGAGGCCGACGGTGACGCTGCCCCAGTTTCCAGCGGCGGACTGCCTGGCCAGCGACGTCGCGTCGAACTCGAGGTTGCCGGCAGCGCAGTCGCTGCCGCTCCAGCCCTTGGCGTCGTTCACGGTCGCCAGTTTGGTGTTCCTCGACGGCTGGTTGTTCCAGCTCGTCTTGGAGGAGATGCCCCCGTTGAGCGTCCACAGCTCGACCGGGCGTGCCTGGCAGGACCAGGACCAGGTGTTGCGGATCCGCAGCGTCGACTTGTTGACCTGCGCGCCCTTGATGTTGGACGTGTCGATCTGGAAGAAGGACCGGGAAAGCCCGTCGGTCTCGTTCTCGTACCCGACTCGGACGTCGTCCTTCGTGTTCCAGTACGAGTTGGTCTTGTACTTCGCGTACACCCGCGTCCAGTTCTGCCGCTCACCCCACGCCCACGAAGGGTCGATGAAGACGGGGTACTTGGTCTGCGCGCCGGTCAGCAGTGCCTGATCGGGCTTGATCTCCAGCGTGCCGTTCGCCACAGTCGTCGGCATCTGCGCGTCCTTCGCGCCGGCCGGCGGGGTGAACACGTCCCCGGGCGCGGGCGTCTCCGCTGCTGCGGCAGCAGCCGGGGCGGCCGGCACCTTCGTCGCCGGCGAGGCCGACGGGGCGCTCGTCGCGGTGGTGGAGTCCCACATCAGCGGGGACGGGCTCGTGAAGACAGTCTGCCCGGCCGGGTCCGTAGTCGTGATGGAACCGGTCGCCGCGTCGGTGGCAACGTTCAACCCCACCGTGTCGACCTTGAACTTCAGCGACGCCAGCTCGGGATTGTTCGCCGCGGACGCGGTCTTGACGACCAGCAGCTGCGAGAAGCCCTCGACCTCGGCCTTCACCTGAAGGTCCACGTCTGCCAGCACGTTCGCGTATGTCGCTACATTGCCCGAGAGCGAGGGCTTCGGCAGCGCCTTGGGCCACGAAAGCGACAGTGTCCGCCCGTCCTTCACACCCGTCAGCAGCGGCCCCGTACCGCCCCCGGAGAACGCTACCGACACGACCGCCGCCTTCGAGACGACCGTCCCGTCGGCCGCGAACACCAGCGTCGGATCCGTGGGCGCCCACACACCACCACGCAGCACCCGGACCGGGGTGCCGTACCGCTTCACCGACCACTTCCCGGCCGGCGTCGCCCACGTGTCCGAGGACTCCGTCCGCGCGGAGACCAGTTCGTACGGCAGGCCAGTCTCCTTCGCCTTCTGTAAAGCGAAGTCTTCTTCGCTCATCGAACCGTCGGCCACCGGGTCCGCCGATGCCACGGCCGCCGCCTGCACCGGCAGCGAAATCAAACCGGATGCTGTAATTCCACCCACTAGCAACACGGGAATGACCCGTCTGCGCCACAGCCTCTTCAACTCGCCCCACCCCTCGAAATTCCAAACTGGCGGCGCCACTTTACCTGCCGGATGCCTTCAATGAAGCGCCACCCCTAAAGAGAATCCACAGGTCAGACGCAACCTAAAATCTCCTTAAAGTCCAGTGCTCCACACGTCAGTTCGAACCTAGTATTCGGCGATTTTGACCATTTACCATGGGGTGGAACGTGGGACGACGAATGCGTATGAGGGGGCTTTCGGCAGTGGTGACTGCCGCAATCCTCGCTGGGGTGCTGCCAGGGGTGGCGGTAGCGGAGGGGGCCAAGAACGGCCCTTCGCTGCCCGGGCTGAAGCAGCCGAAAGCGGTTCCCGTGGCAAAGGTCTCCGCGGGTGGCGAAAAACGCCCGGACGCGGCGGCCGACGGCGCAGGCAAGAAACAGAAACCGAAGGCCGGCTGGCCCTCGGCAGGCTCGGCCGAAGTGTCCCTCGCCACGGGCGGACGCGCGGGCAAGCTGCCCGTGACCGTCTCCCCGGCCGAGACCGGGCCGGGCAAGTCCGTCCTGCTGAAGAGCAGTCCGGCAGCAGGTGTCACCAATCCCGGCCGGGTCAAGGTCGACGTCGCGGACCAGAAGGCCGCCCGCAAGGCGGGCGTGAACGGTGTCCTGCTGTCGGTGGGGCGCTCCGACGGCGTCGCGAACTCCGTCCCGGCCAAGATCGAGGTGGACTACGACTCCTTCCGCCAGGCCTTCGGCGGTGACTACGCGGCCCGCCTGCGCCTCGTGGAGCTGCCGGCCTGTGCGCTGACCACTCCCGAGCTCGCCGCGTGCCGGATCCAGAAGCCGCTGCAGACCAGGAATGACACCGCGACCGGCAAGCTGACCACCCAGGTCAGCGCTCCTGGCGCAACGCCGGCCACGGCCAAGTCGGCCCGGTCCGCGTCGGCCGCCGCCCCGGGGGCGATGGTCCTCGCGGCTACGGCGGGCAGCGCGGGTCCGACCGGCGACTACAAAGCGACCTCTCTCCAGCCCTCCGGCGCCTGGACCTCGGGCACCTCGACGGGCGGCTTCAACTGGTCCTATCCGATCGAAGTACCCGACGTGCCCGCGAGCGTGGATCCGAAGGTCTCCCTGGGCTACAGCTCGCAGTCGGTGGACGGCCGTATGGCCGCGTCGAACAGTCAGGCCTCGTGGATCGGGGACGGCTGGTCGTACGAGCCGGGCTTCATCGAACGCAGGTACAAGTCCTGCGAGGACGACAAGACCGGTGGCACGAACACCACCAAGGTCGGCGACCAGTGCTGGTTCAACGACAACGCCACGATGTCGCTGGGCGGCAAATCGACCGAGCTCGTCTACGAAGCCGGCAAGGGCTGGCACCCCGCCTCCGACGCGAACGAGAAGGTCGAGAAGCTCACCGGCGCCGTGAACGGCGACAACGACGGTGAGCACTGGAAGGTCACCACGGCCGACGGCACCCAGTACTTCTTCGGTCTGAACCGGCTTCCCGGCTGGAAGGACAACGGCGCGGCCGCCGACGATCCGACGACCAACTCCGCCTGGACCGTGCCGGTCTACGGCAACCACGCGGGCGAGCCCTGCTATAACGCCGCGTTCGCCAACGGCTGGTGCCAGCAGGCCTGGCGCTGGCAGCTCGACTACGTCGTGGCCCCCAGCGGCGACGCCATGGCCTACTACTGGAAGACCGAGACCAACAACTACGGCCGCAACGTCTCACCCACCACGGGCAACGGCACGGTCACCCCGTACGTCCGCGGCGGCTGGCTCGACCACATCGACTACGGCCTGCGCTCCGACACGGTCTACACCGCCAAGGCGATGGGCCAGGTCACCTTCGACGTCGCCGAGCGCTGCCTCACCAACTGCGGCACCTTCGACGAGAACAACGCCAAGAACTGGCCCGACGTCCCCTTCGACCAGTTCTGCAAGGACGGCTCGGCCGAGTGCAAGGGGCAGTTCTCCCCGACCTTCTGGATCCGGATGCGGCTGACCGGGATCAACACCAAGGTCCTCAGCGGCGGCGCGTACAAGGACGTCGACTCCTGGACTCTGGAGCAGGATTTCCCACCGTCCGGCGACGGCATCTCGACCCCGCTCTGGCTCAAGTCCATCCGGCACACGGGCAAGGCAGGCGACGGCCCCGACATTGCGATGCCGCCGGTGACCTTCGCGGGCGAACAGAAGGCGAACCGGGTCGACAAGACCGGTGACGGACTCGCCCCCTTCATCCGGCTGCGCCTCTACCAGGTGACCACCGAGACTGGCGGCACCATAGGTGTCACCTACTCGCAACCCGACTGCACCACCGCGACCCTGCCGCAGCCGGACCAGACCAACACCACCCGGTGCTATCCGGTCAAGTGGGCGTGGGAGGGCGACACCGCGAAGGTCGACTGGTTCAACTCCTACGTCGCCACCCAGGTGGTCGAGGGCGACAATCTGGCCTCCACACCCGACAAGGTGACCTCGTACGCCTACCTCGGCGGCGCGGCCTGGGCCAAGGACACCAGCGAGTTCGGCAAGCCCGAGAACCGTGTGTACTCGGTGTCCCGCGGCTACGGCCTCGTCCAGACCCGCACCGGCGCCGCCGGTGACCCCAGGACACTGAGCGAGACCCGTTACTTCCGCGGCCTCGACGGACAGGATGTCAAGGACTCCGCGGGTGCCGTGGTCACCGACCGGGAGCAGTTCGCGGGCAGCCCCCGCGAAACCGCCACCTACAACGGCGACGACACCACCAAGCTCGTGGCCGGTACCTCCGTCACCCCCTGGCGTTCGGCCGCCGTCGCAACCCGTACCCGCCCGGGGCTGCCAGACCTCGTCGCGTACAAGACCGGCACCGAGAAGGAATCGACCCGCACCACGATCACGGCCGGTACCCGCACCACCGAGAAGACCCAGCACTACGACGCCTACGGCATGATCGACACCGTCTCGGAGACCGGCGACACCGCCAAGACCGGCGACGAGAAGTGCACTACCACCAGCTACGCCCGTAACACCGGCAACTGGATCCTCGACAAGGTCAGCCGCGTCGAGACCGTGGCAGTCCCCTGCGGCAGCACGGTCAACCGCCCGGCCGATGTCATCTCGGACACCCTCACCTACTACGACAACGGCACCCTCGGCACGCTCCCCGGGCCCGGTCTGGTCACCCGGACGGAGAAGATCAACGGCAAGGGCGACGGCTACGACGTCCAGTCCACGGTCCCCAGCACCTGCGGGGCCGCGAAGAACCAGCTCTGCTACGACGTCTACGGCCGCCGGCTCTCGGAGGCCGACGCGTACGGCAAGGTCACCACGACCACGTACACCCCGGCCGCCGGCGAGGTACCGACCTCCACCACGGTGACCAACGCCAAGAGCCACACGGTCACCACGGCCCTGGATCCCTACCGGTCCCAGCCCCGGCAGGTCACCGACGCCAACAACAAGGTCAGCACTACCGAGTACGACGCGCTCGGCCGGCTCACCAAGGTCTGGCTGCCGACCCGTTCCGCCACCACCTACCCGGACTCACCGAACCAGTCCTTCGAGTACCTGATCCGCAACGACGGGCCCATCGTCGTCACGACCAAGACCCTCACCCACGACAGTCAGTACTCCGTGAGTTACTCGATCCGCGACGGCCTGCTGCGCCAGCGCCAGACCCAGCAGGAGTCCCCCGACCGGTCCGGACGGCTGCTCAGCGAGGTGTTCTACGACACCCGAGGCCTGGTCTGGCGCAACTCCGGCACCTACTACGCCACAGGGGCTCCTGACGCCACCCTCGTCACCGGTCAGCAGCTGAACTACCCGTCCTCCACGGACACGGAGTTCGACGGCGCCGGACGGCCCACCGCGGTCATCTCCAAGAAGTTCGGCGACGAGACCAAGCGTACGACGACCAGCTACACCGGTGACACCACCACAGTCGTCCCTCCCCAGGGGGGCACCGCCGCCACCACCGTCGTCGACGCCCTCGGTCGTACGGTCGAACTCAAGCAGTACACGGACGCCGCCCTCACGGCCTCGCAGTCCACGTACTACCGCTTCAACCGGCTGGGACAGTTAGACCAGCTGACCGATTCCTCAGGTGCGCAGTGGGCGTACACCTATGACCTCCGCGGGCGCAAGACCCGGACGAACGACCCCGACAAGGGCGTCAGCACCACGGTCTACGACCAGGGTGACCGGGCCACGGACGTCACCGACGCCCGTGGGGTGAGCCTCCACACCGACTACGACGAACTGGGCCGCAAGACCGCGGTCTCGAAGGGGGGCACCCTCCTGACGTCCTGGACCTTCGACACCGTCGCCAAGGGCTACCCGGCCAAGGCCACCCGGTACGTGGACGGCCAGGCGTTCGAGTCGGCCATCACCACCTACAACGGCCTCTACCAGCCGGTCGTCACCCAGCTCACCATCCCCTCCACCCCGGACACGGGTGCGCTGGCGGGCACCTACAAGTGGACCACCAGCTACAACCCCAACACCGGCCAGACGATGTGGACCCAGCAGCCAGCGATCGGTGACCTGCCAGCCGAGAAGGTCACCAACACCTACACCCCCGTCACCGGCCTGCTCAACACCGTCGGCGCCGGCACCGACGTCCTCCTGTCGGCCGCGACCTACGACCACTACGGCCGTGACACCCGTCAGGAGTTCGGCGACTTCGGCCAACACCTGTGGACCACCACCGAGTACGACGAACACACCGGCGCGGTGAGCCGCTCGTACGCCGACCGCGAGGCCGCACCGCAGCGGATCGAGGACACCAAGTACGGATACGACCTCTCCGGCAACATCACCTCCATCGCGAGCGCGTTCGGCCAGGACGCCCTGCGCACCACGGACACCCAGTGCGTCAGCCTCGACACCCTCGGCCGGATCACCCAGTCCTGGACCAACACGGGTGAGCAGTGCGCATCGGCGCCCTCCGCCTCCGTGGTCGGCGGCCAGGACGCCTACTGGACGACCTACACCTACGACGCGGTCGGCACCCGCAAGACCGAGACACAGCACAAGACGGCCTCCGGCCCGACCGCCGACACGCTCCGCACCTACGCCGCCCCGACGTCCGGGAAGCACGACCTGCCCAAGGTCACCCAGACCGGCACCGCCGCGCACGACGAGACCTTCACCTACGACACCGCGGGCAACACCAGGACCCGCGCGATCGGAACCGCCCCCGGGCAGACCCTGAACTGGGACGACGAAGGCCACCTGGCCTCCGTCACCACGGCCGGGACCGAGACCGCCTCCTACCGCTACACCTCAGAAGGAGACCGCCTGCTCGCAAAGGACGCCACCGGCACCACGCTCTACATGCCGGCCGGCAACGAACTCCGCCTCTCCGCGGGCAAGCTCACCGGTACCCGCTCCTACACGGCGGGCGCGGAAACCGTGGCCATGCGGACCGGCGGCAAGCTCGCCTTCCTGCTCAACGACCACCACAACACCTCGACCACACAGGTCGGCGCGGATGCCGCGCAGAGCATCACCCGGCGCAAGACCGGCGTCTTCGGCGGCGCCCGGGGCACGAAGCCGGCCGACTGGTCCGGAGACAAGGGATTCGTGGGCGGCACGAACGACGCGGCCTCCGGCCTCGTCCACCTCGGAGCCCGCGAGTACGACCCTTCACTCGGCCGATTCATCTCGGTGGACCCGCTGTTCCTGATGGACGACCCGCGTCAGCACAACGCCTACCAGTACGGCAACAACAACCCCGTCGGCAACGCGGACCCGAGCGGCCAGGCACTGGAAGAGTGCGCGAGCGGCATGTACAGGTGCCACGGCGGCAACGACCCGTACGACTACGGCAACCGGTACGAAACCATCGTGAACTCCGTGGGCGGCACCCTTGACCCGGAATACGTGGAACAGAAGCAGCGCTACCAGTCCGCCTGCCGGCACGACCCCGACTGCAAGTCGAGCGGCTCCTACGGGTCGTTCTCGTCGTCGTCCTCCTCCAAGAACTCAGGCGGTCAGTCGGAGGAACCCAGGCCGAGGTCCCACAAGAGCGTCCTGGACACCATCACTGGCGGTCTCAAGAACGCGTGGACTTCGACCAAGAACTCGGCATTCGGACAGTGGGTCGGTGACCACTGGGGTGACATCAAGGACGTGCTGACCGTCGCCGGATTCGCCGCCTGCCTCATCGCCACGGTCGGGGCCTGCATGGTGGTGGGCGCCGGAATCGCGGTGGTCAAATTCGCGGGGGATACGATCGAGGAGGTCAATGCGACCGGCAAATTCTCCGGAAAGACCCTGGTCGCCGGAGCCAAGGACCTGGCCTGGGTCGCGGCCGGGGGAGGAACCGCGGCCGCGTTCGGCCGTGCCTTCGGCGGGGCTCGTACCTGGGCAGAGGCCTACGGGACCTCCGCCATCGTCCGGGAACTCTCCGTGCGCATGGTACGGCCGGCCAACAGCGTGAGGCACGCCCTCATGTATCAGACAACCCGGGTACGCATGGGTGACACCACCGCCAACATGGGCGTCAACGCCGGTTTCAACACCGCGTTCTGCGGATCGGGCAACACCAGCCTCGGCGCCTACATGGGCGGGTGTTAGAAATATGACCGACGTCTGGCACGGGGCACAACCCGTGCCAGACGTGTCACCACCGATCCAATCCAGCAAGGAGTACGGCCGTGAAAACCAAACGACGGCAGGTACTGCGCCGTAAATCCTTCATCGTCCTTTCTGCACTCTTCACCACCGGATTCGGCATCATGGCCCTCGGATTCGGAGTGAGCATGACGGGCGGAATGCCCCCGCAGGGTGCTCTGGCGGTCATGGCCGCATGTCTGGGCGTGATCGCCTTCTGCCGTCGGATCACCGGTTCTCGGATCGTCCTCGGCCAACACGTGCTGAGCGTCGTGAACCCGGTGTTCACCTACAACGTTCCGTACCGGTACGTGGCCAAGGTGACCAGCGACCCGCGCGGCAACCTGGTCGTCACGACGAGGGATGCGGTCGACATCCGCCCCGTTGGGTTCGCCGGCTCCCTGATCGACCACTTCGTCGGCAGTACAGACAGGGCGGTAGCCGAGCTCAAAGCCGCTCTGGCCGAGCCCCGGGACCTGCGTGGGGACTCCCGCCCGGTCAGGCAGTGGACCCGCTCGTGGGTGGCCGACGGCTGCGCCGCCGGCATGCTCGTCTGCATCGTGCTGGCCGGTTTCGCCAGCGCATGAGCCTACGCAGCGCAGTGCCCCGGACCGGGTTCCGGACCGGGTTCCGGACCGGGTTCCGGACCGGGGCACTCGCCGTGGCGGCACCGGATCAGGCGTCGAGGCGTCGGAGGCCGGCCGCAGCCAGAGGTCGCAGAGCCAGCGCTCGTGGTAGCGGGTACGGTTCTCCCCCCGCCCCGACGGCGAGCGGCGCGAGACGGCTGTCGAGACGGTCCACATGACCTCGTTCGCCAGCCGGGCGCGATCGGCGGCCGCGCGGATGCACCGGGAGCTCTCCCTGGTGTCCTTCACCCTGATGAATGATGAATGAGAATACAAAATCCGGCACCGATCACCGCATTCCGAAACGATCACTGAACTCGCAGTCCAGCGCCCACCTTAACCTCCCCACTCTCCGAAAACCCCTGCCTAAAACAGCGCCACACCACAACCGAAAATCCTGAAACGATCACTAAATCCGCAGACCAGAACGACTCTCACCCAGTGATCAACAGTAGATTTGTCACCTGGCTCGACACCAACCCCACCCCCTATTGATCCGAAACGCTTGTGATTCTGGGTCGTTGAGCTGGGTGTGAGTGATCTGGTGGGGGACGCGCGGCATCTGTCGCCGTCGGCGCAGGAGGTTCTGCGGTTGCGGGCGGTGGCCGCTCTGGTGGCGGGGTGGGACCGTGAGGACGTCGCGGCGGTGTTCGGGGTGTCGCTGAAGGCCGTGGACAACTGGTGGATGAAGTGGCGGGCCGGGGGCCGGGACGCACTGCTCGCCCGGCCGAAGGGCCGTCCGGTGGGCGTGCATCAGGTGCTGGGCGAGGCTGAGCAGGCCGCGGTGCGGCAGGCGATGCTCGATCACCGGCCGTGTGATGTGGGCCTGGTCGGCCAGTTGTGGACCCGGCGCCTGGTCGGCGACCTGATCGCGAAGCTCTACCGGGTGCGGCTGACCGAACCCGGCGTGGGCAAGTACCTGAAGAGGTGGGGACTCTCCTTCCAGCGGCCCGACAAGCGGGCCGTGGAACAGGACCCCGAAGCTGTGCGGCGCTGGCATGAGGAGACCTGGCCGGCCATCCGGACGAAGGCGAAGGCCGAGGGCGGCGAGATCCTCTTCGCCGACCAGGTCGGCATCCGCTCCGACCAGGTCACCGGCCGCACCTGGGGCGAGAAGGGCCGCACTCCGATCGTGCGGCGCACGGGCAACCGGTTCTCGGTGAACGCGATGTCCGCGATCAGCACCAAGGGCCGGATGCACTTCATGGTCTTCCCCGGCACCTTCGACGCCGCGGTGATGTGCCGCTTCCTGGACCGGCTCGTCGGGCACTTCAGCCACAAGATCCACCTCGTGGTCGACGGGCACTCCGCCCACCGCTCGAAGACCGTCCGGACCTGGCTCGCCGCGCACTCCGAGGAGATCGAGCTGCACTTCCTGCCGCCGTACTCGCCAGAGCTCAACCCCGACGAACTGGTCAATGCCGACCTCAAGCACAGTCTGCCCAAAGGCCACCGGGCCCGGAACCAGGCCGAACTCGCAGCCGAGACCCGCCGCTTCTTCCGCAGACGCCAACGCCAACCCCATATCGTCCGCGGCTACTTCCACGGCCCCCACGTCCGCTACACCCTCAACGAGAACCCCTTGAGTTTCTGATCAATAACCCCCGCCACCACATACCGGGGATCAGTGAAACTGCGCAGCACTCAACCAACCTGCACAGCAGGGCTCCGCGCTCAGAACTCCGCAGGTCAAGCAACTGGTGTGCCCGGACACTGCGCAGAATCAGTGAGCCAGCACAGTCGATGGACCGCTCAACAAAACTGCACAACCCCAGGCCAGAAGACTGACGACTACTCACATTCACTGACCGCCGACAGCATCGAACGCGGCTACCCCCGGCGGCACATCAGCCGATGCCGGCAAGAAGGTTGCCGAGCATCCGCACCGTGCCCCACTGCACCGCCCAGCCGGCTGTGGGGGCGCCGCTTGGCCGCCGCCTGCTCCATCGCAGCCACGTCCAGCCGGAAGAACTCCTCCAGCTCCTGGACAGACCGCTCTCCAACGAAGCCCCCGTAGCGGGCTATCTGCTCTTCTGACAGGTACTCAACAGTCACATGCGGTGACGCTAGGCAACAGGAGCCCCGCCAGTCCCCGCAGTGACCGAACCAAGACCCCTCAGATCATGATCGTTCCTTAGCGTTCAATCCTGGAACACTACCGGCGGGACCCCGTTTCCGGTAGTGAGGGAAAAGGTTCCGGACGTACCTGGCACGTTTCCAGTCGTATCGAAAAGTGCGACGTTGAACTCCGGTTCACCCGTGAAGCACACGTCCTGAGTCGGGCCGAGCCGGACCGATGTCGGGCCTTCGTCAGCGGAGGGGCGCCGTCCGTCTCAGCGGGTCGCCCTACGGTGTATCCGCAGCCAGACGTAGATTCCGGCGCCCGCCACGGCGAGTGCCGAAGCCGCCCCAATAATCCGGGAGTTCGACGGCATCGTCCGATGCACCTGCGCCTGCGGTGCCGGATCGTGGCACCCAGCATCAGGTGGGGTGACCCGGTAGCGGGCCCAGACTTGCGCCGGCTTGCCGCCCTCTGCTCGCTGGACGACGTAGAGCCCGGGCTGAGCGTCGCACCGGATCCTGGCAGTGGCGGTCACCGCCTTGTCACCGTGCATCACCACCGTCCCGGTGAATCCGGGGGAGCTCAGTCTCACGTCCCCCTCGCCTGCTAGCTGTGAGTTGTCGTGGGCGGTGAGCTCGCCGCCGGCCCTTACGGAGGTCACGTGCCAGGGCGTCTGTGGCCAGGGCGCATCAGCGCCCCAGTTCTCCTCCTGTGACTGCGGCGGTAACGCCGCGACCCGCCTCTCGCACTCCGCCCGGGTCGGTTCGTCGGCCTGCGCCACCTGGACGTTCCCCCAGAGCCTGCCGACATCAGAAGCTGCCGCCGCCTCGCCTGCGGGTGCTGCCAAGCGCACCTCGTAGGAGCCGGGCGCAGCCGCGCAGGAGATGGTCATGACCGCCACGACAAGACGGTCGTCCATCCGCAGTATGCCGCCCTCCTTGAAGGCGCCGGAGAGCACCCGGGCGCCGTTCCTGGTATCGGCGGAGGAGCGGGCCTCGGTCGAGATCTCGACCCGGTCACCAGGGTGCACCGACAGTTGCGCACCGCTCGGCAGAGGCCGCGGTGGGTCCACCGTGGGCGTGGCCCAGGCCGCCCCCGCCATTCCTGACAGTGCCACGGTGAGGATGGCGCTGGCAGCACGAGCAACCCTATTTCTCACTACTTGCCTCTTTCATTCTCCATTGACGATCTTTCAGGGAGCTGCATAGCCTGCCCCCAGTGCCTCATCCCCTGCCCGGATACCTTCGCCGCCACCCGCCACTCCCACCCCGCGCCCCACTGCGGCAACCCCCTCTCCCCCCGCTCTGGCGGACTACTGGACCGCCGGGCGCATGGCCCAGGCCAAGCCAGTCGATCCCGCACGCGGCGAGACGTCCCCCACCGCCCGAGGCCTGGCCTCCGGGCCCCCCGCCGGTACCCCGAATGCCACCTACTTCGACGGCCTCCCGATGGTCGGCACGTTCTTCTTCCAGGGCGTACCAGTCAGTGGTGACGCCACCTACTGCACCGGCAGCGTCATACGCAGCAAGGGCAAGAACCTGCTGCTCACCGCCGGGCACTGTGCAGCCCAGCTGAGGAAATCGACACAGCGCATCTTCGTACCCCAGTACCGATACGGTCTGGATTCGGCCGCGCAGCCATGGGGAGTCTTCCCCATCACCGACGTCTACATGGACCCGCGATACCTGGTCGGCGGGAAGGGCCCGACATCCGACCTGGACCTCGCCTTCGTCACCGTCGGCCCGAACTCCAAGGGATCGGCTGAGAACGTCACCGGTGCGCTCACATTCACGACGGAAACCACGTACGAGCACAATGTGACCGTCGTCGGATACCCCGCCAGCGGCTCGGAGAACCCGTCCCACCGGGCCATCACGTGCAGCATCCCCACCTCACGGCTGTACGGGTTCCGCCAGATGAAGATGGAATGCGGCGGCTACTACGGCGGCGTCTCCGGCAGTCCCTGGATCAGGGGCTACGACGCGAAAACCCGGACCGGTCAGGTCATAGGCAACGTGGGCGGGTACAACGGCGGCGGCAACGACGCCAACGTGCACTGGATCTCTTACTCGCCGGTTTACGGCAAGGACGCCCAAGACCTGTACAACGACGCCAACAACAGCATCGGCTCCGGCAACGTCAAGCGCCCGAATCCCTATCAGGGGCCGACCGACGGCCCCCTCCTGCCGGGCAGCGGCGAAACGTGGAAGCACGCCAAGCAGATCGCGTCGGGCGACTTCAGCAACAGCGGGCACAGCGACATGCTCGTCATCTGGACCGACGGGGAGGCGACCCTCTACCCCGGTGACGGCAATGGCGGCTTCCGCCCCGAACGCCAGCTCCTTGCCCCCAACGCGACCTGGGGCTCAGTGGCCACCATCACCGCTGGCGACTTCACCGGCTCCAATCAGTTCGACCTCATGGTCCGCTGGGACAACGGCAGGATGACCCTCCACGGCGACGTGGGCTCCAACGGTTTGGGCGACGGCACCGAGATGGCCCCCGCCGGCTCGGTCTGGAGCCACGCCACCCAGATCACCGCGGGCCGCTTCAACGCCACCACCTACGTCACCGACCTGATGGTGCGCTGGTCCGACGGCGAACTCAGCCTCTACACCAATGTGGGTGCCGGCACCCTGGGCCAGGAGTACAAGCTCAAGGACCCCAACAGCGCCTGGAAGGACGCCACGCTGCTGACCGCCGGCCAGTTCTCAGGCAACCAGAAGTGGGATCTCATGGTCCGCTGGTCCACCGGCGCGCTCAACAACTACGTCGGCACCACCACCGGAGGCCTGGGTGCCGAGCAGCCCATCCACGGCCCCGACAACACATGGACCCACAGTGTCGTCATGACCACCGGCCAGTACACGGGCGACGGCCTCACCAACGACCTCATCATCCGCTGGACCGACGGCGAGACCACCATGTACAGAGACACCCGGACCAACACCCTAGGAACCGAACGTCTGCTCGTCCCGCCGGCCTAGCGCCACACCCGCCCGCTCCACCGCAGTGGCACCCTGCTCCATACTTCTTGCCGCCGGACGTGGACGAGTTCGCGCGCGGTCGCATTCGCAGCAGCGGAGAGGGTGCTGGTGGACCGACTGGGCCAGGCCAGTCCGGCCAAGCCTGGTCGGGATGTGGCGCATCGTGGAGGCGGACAGGCCCGGGGCCGGTCCGCTGCGGGCCGGTCGATCTTGCGTCCTGACGCAGCCGACAGACCTTTGCATCAACCGCTACGGGCGTCCCGTGCCGGGCCCTGACGGGTCGGGTGCCGGTGTGACGCATCAGGCTTGCTCCCGGCGCCGGACTACTCGGGCCTTGACGACCATGGCGGCCAGGAGCAGCAGGCCGTCGACGCGATCCGGATGGTAGTGGCCTGGTACGGCGAACAGATCATGGCCGAGTGGCGGGCCCCTTCCTGGCGAGGGGCGTATCGACGAGCTCAAAGTCGCCAGCCGGGCCGCTGTCGAGGACCAGTTCCCTCTGGAGAGCTCCACGGTGACCAGCGTCGCCAAGTGGCCCTGAACTGCCCCACCAGCGCGGACTCCGGTCAGGGCGCTGGCCAGCTGATCCTTTCCGGACGGCTGATGCGAACCTGATGCACGAGCCCGGGTTCCGCCGTGTCGACGAGGGCCAACAGGCTCGGCGGGGGCGGCAGGTAGCTCACTGGAAGGCCCTGCTGGTCGTAGGTGGCCCGGAGCGGGTCGAGGGCCAGGAGCTGCTCGAGCTGCCAGGTCTCCCAGCCGTAGATCGCCGAGGCGGCGAGGTCGATGACGGAGCCCGGCTCATCGGTGCTCACCGTCATCGTCATGCCGGTCGGCGGCTGTCCCCAGCGCGCTGGTGTCCCGGTAGACCAGCGCAGTACGGTCGCCGGTCACCACGCCGATGGTGCCGTAGCCCTGCGCGCGGAGGCGGTCGACAATGAAGTGGGCCGCGATCCGCGCCCACCGCGGCGAAATCGCCGGCGAGCGGCCCCTGCCCGGCATCCTCGCCCGCCTCCCCGACCCGACCGCAACGCGATCATCAGGACAGAGCGCTTTCCCCGGCTCGCGCCCGGACGTCCAGTACAACGTGGTACCGAAATATCACGGCTCCAACCCCGTCCCGCACGAGATCCACTTCACGGCGCACGGAAACAAGGGGTTCACCTTCTCCTACATACTCGAGAACCCCGCCGCCTACCCCAGGACCGGCGTCTGGAGTGCCTGCCGGAACGCCGAGGAGCCGTTCATGACCCGCATCACGCCCCCGCGCCCCATCGACATCGAAGCGCTGTTCCCGGCTCTGGCCGGGTTCCGGCGCACGGCCACCCGCCTGCACCCCCGCCCGGGTGAGCCCTCGGCCCAGGACAGCTCGGTCGCCGGGCCGATGCTGTGGCCCGCCGACGAGCCCTGGCCGGTGTGCACCGCTGTCCACCCCAAGGGCAAGGGGTACCGCATGGCGGACGTACGCCGTGCCCGCCTCATCGACGCGGACTCCCAGGGACGGGCCAAGACCGAAGAGGAACGCCAGGCCCTCGCCCGTCTCGAGCGGGCAACCCACGCGCCGGAAATCCGCGACGAGGACCCCGTGCCCATGCTGGCGATCGCGCAGCTGTGGGCACGTGACATTCCCGATCTGCGGGGCCCCGAGGGGTACGACCTCCTCCAGGTCTTCTGGTGCCCTTTCGAGACGCACGGACCCGACCACAGCGTCGAAGTGGTCCTGAAGTGGCGGCGCGGCGCGGACACACGGGGCATCTTGAGCGAACAGCCGGAGCCCGTCGTCGTCGGTCGGCAGGAATGCGTGCCCGACCGCTGCGTGGTCCACCCCGAGCAGGTCACCGAACACGAATACATCGATCTGCTCCCCGCAGACCTCCGGGAGGCCATCGACGCATGGCAGGAAGACCTCCTCGACGAGGACGAGGACGAAGACAACGAGAACGAGGACGACGATCCGTTCGCAATCGAGTACGGGAGCGCACTGTCCATCGCGCCCGGCTGGAAGGTGGGCGGTTTCGCCACCTGGCACGCCACCGACCCACGACCCGTCGACTGCCGGACGTGCGGGACGCCGATGCCACCCCTCCTGACGGTGCACCACGTCGAATGGGACCCCGCCTCCGCGAGCTGGGCCCCCGAGGAGGACCGGTGCCCCGACCTCTACCGGCACGTCATCACCCCCACGAAGGTCTACCTCGGCCGCGGATACATGCGCATCCACACCTGCCCCACCAACCCCTGGCACCCGCACCAACTGAGCTTCCAGTAGCCCCCGAGCGACCGGCCGACTGCCTGCCCGAGCCCTTGGCGTACGTGAGTTCGCCGAACACTCGGTCCTGCCGAATGTGGCCAGTGCAGCGCATCGCCACCAATCCCCGGTGGCTTTGTTCACATTCAGCAGCAGCGTTCGTCGATGGGTTTCAGCAGTGGTGGGGTCAGCCTCTGGGTCGTGGATGTTCGCGTGAAGTAGCGGCAGTGCCGTGTCGCTGAGGTGAACCTTGTGACGTGTCGCTGAGGTGAACCTTGTGAGGGGACGCTGCTGCAGTTCACGTTGAGTCCCAGCTGCTCGCGTCTCGGATGAGGGTGCGATGATCTGTTCGTGGTGACAGATGCCGAGTGGGCTCGGATTCGGAGGGGCCTGCGCTTCGGGCAGGTCTTCGAGGGCACCGTGGTGAAGGTTCCCCGGCCCGGTGTGATCGGGATCTTCGTGGACATCGGTCTGAGCGTCGGAGGCTTCGTCGACGTTCTGCTGCTGCCGAACGAGTGCGAAGACTGGCCAGCGGAGGGCACGGTTGCCGATTTCGAGATCTGGTGGGCAGGCAGCCGCCAACAGATCCGGCTGAAGCCGTCCGACTCTCGATATCTGCGGACCGACTTCACAGACTTCGTCGAACGCTTTTGTCCCAGTTGGGCTGCCGACGTCGGCCAGCCCGTTCGTGACGCAGGGCCTGTCACTCCCGACGAGTTGCGGGACACGCTTCGCCCTGATGGGCCGCCGGCCAACTCCCTCTGAGACTGGAGAAGTGACCGACGGCCCTGCAGAAACTAGCTGGCCGCGGCTTCGGCGCGGGCTCGGGTGCTGGCGAGGCGGTAGGAGTCGGTGCCGGTCTCGATGATGGTGCCGTTGAAGGTGAGGCGGTCGACGATGGCCGCGCAGAGGCGGGGGTCGGTGAACGTCTTGGGAAGGTGTGCCGGTGGCATCCCAGTTGAGGGTGGTCCAGGGCGGTGCCGTCCTGCTGGAGCCGGTGACCGCCGATCCGTGGGAGTTTCAGGCTGACGGCGTTGAGGCGTTCGTCGCTTCATGGCGGGCCCGTGGGTTCAGTCCGGTGGACGGTCGAGAACGACATCGGATTGCTGGAACGGACGCTCACCGCACTGGGCCGGCCCGCCTGGGACGTCACCCCCGAAGACATCGACCGCGTCGTCGGTGACCTGGCCCTTGCCGGGCGGGCGGCCTCCACCCGGCGCGAGTATGTGCAGATCTTCAAGGGCTTCCACCGGTTCCTTCAGGTGCGCAAGGCCGTCGAGATCGAGGCTGGTTTCGGCGTCCGTCTGGTCTGCCCGGTCGATGAGTTCAACGCGTCCCGGCATGTCGGCGACGACTCCCCGGCCCAGCTGCCGCCACCGACACCAGAGCGGGTCGCGGAGTTTTTCGACTTCCTCAAGGCCCGGATCGCCACCGCCCGCAAGTACGCACCCGCCGCCCGGGACTATGCGATGTTTCGGACCCATTATCACGCTGGCCTAAGATCCGAAGGACCTCATCGACCGTGGCGACTGCCGCCTGAACCAGGTCGCGATCAGCGTCCTCGACGAAGCCGACCAGATGGCCGACATGGGCTTCATGCCCCAGGTCACCGCCCTCCTCGACCAGGTGCGCCCCGAAGGCCAGCGGATGCTGTTCTCCGCCACCTGGACCGCAACGTCGACCTGCTGGTCGCCACCAACGTGGCGGCGCGCGGCATCCACGTCGACAATCTCGACCTCGTCGTGAACATCGACCCGCCGACCGACCACAAGGACTACCTCCACCGCGGCGGCCGTACCGCCCGCGCGGGCGAGTCCGGCAGCGTCGTCACCCTGGTCACCACCCACCAGCGCCGCGACACGGCCCGCCTCATGGCCGCCGCCGGGATCGTCCCCCAGACCACCCAGGTCCGCCCCGGCGTCCGAGCGAACCAAGCGCAGCGCAGCCTCCCGGGGGCGACGCGGGGCCCTCAGCCCGCTCCAGCAGGCCTGCGCGCGCTTCGGTAGCCCGATGGCCGTATAGCCGATGGAAATGGTGCGGACCGACACCCGCACCTCATCGTCCAGGAGCGGGTGCTCCTGTCGTTGGCGGCTGGGGTCGCGCATGGCCTGGTCGGCCTGGCGAGCGCGAAGGGCCGCGCCGAGCCGCAGGGCGTTGGGACGGGCTCGGGGACGACAGGATCACGGTTTCGGTGGCGTCGGCTGCGATCGACGGCAGAAGCTGCTCCTTCGTTGCCCCAAGTTGATTACCTCTTCGCCGAGCTCACGAAAATCTATGGTGGCTGGAGTAGACATTGGGTGGTGGTGTGGTTATGGTTTCTCTCGTAGGCAGAGAGATCGCAGGGCCTGGCAGAAACGAACTGCCGGGCGTAGTACATGCAGTTCCCTTAGTTGCACGATGCAGGACGGTGCGGTGGTGGAGTGTCGAAGCCAGGGCTTTTGCAGGACGGCGACGGGGCTGACGACCGGACCGGGTCGCCCGCAGTGATCAGGGG
>NZ_JBEOXE010000090.1:0-27113 GCF_040296485.1 Streptomyces sp. NPDC002138
CCGCACGAGGACAACAGGATCCCGCGCACGACCGGGCCGGCGTCGACGCCCTGAGCGGCCTGCTGGAACGGCAGGCCTTGGCGATGACGAGACCGGCGGCCGGGGCCCCGGGGAGCTGCACGCCGGTGGCCCCGCCGCGCCGGATCCCGGCGCCGGCGGGACCGCCCGACGCCGCGCCGGGCTCGCCCCCGAAGGAGGGCAGCCGGGCGCCGACGACCGGTTCGCGGGCGGCCGGTTCGCGGACGGCCGGTACGCGTACGGGCCCGCCGAGCGCGGCGCCCCACGGGGCCGCCGCGGCGCCGCCGCCGGGACCGGGGTCGGGGGCCGGGCCCCCGGCCGCCATCGGGCGCAGGCCCGTGTTCGGGCCCGTGCCCAGGATGTGCCCGCGGTCCGGCGCCCGGCCCGGCGCGGGGCCGGGGTCCGGGGGGTGGGCCGGGGGCGCGGGCACCGGCCCGGCGGGCGGGCCCGGGAAGGCCGGATCGCTCCCCCGGGCCGCCACCGGCAGCTGCCCGGCGGGGAGGCCACCGGGCGGGACGTGGGCGGGGCCCGCCCCGGCCACAGGGGCGGGGGCGGGCCTCCGGGCGCCCGTCACGGGCGTCGTATCGGTCACGCGGCGGCCGCACGGGCCACGGCGCCGTCACCGGCCGGTGACGGGAGCGCCCACCAGGCGGCCAGGCCGATGATCACCCCGGTGAGGACGGTGGAGGGACCGCCGATGTCGGCGTACAGGAAGTCGGTCAGCTGCCAGACGAACAGCCCGGTCGCGACCAGCCCGCAGTCCCGGATCCGGCGAGCGGCCGGATCCGGGGCCAGCACCCGCCGTACCCCGGCGACCAGCAGCGCCGCCCAGCCGCCCGCGAGCGCGGTCAGCCCGATCAGCCCCTGCTCGCTGAGGACCAGCAGGTACATGTTGTGCGGGGAGAGCAGCGGCTGGCGGATGAAGGCCTGGCCCGCGCCCGCCGTGTCGCTCCCCGAGGACAGCCCGAGCGAGGAGTGGCTGTCGCGGTTGGCCGGGAAGCCCTTGAGACCGACCCCGGCGGCGGGCCGCTCGCGCCACATCGATTCGGCGGCGGCCCACATCGTGTAGCGGTCGGTCACCGACTGGTCGGGCGCGCTGGACACCTGTGTGATGGAGCTCAGCCGCTCGGTGATCATCTCGGAGCCGAAGCCGAGGCCGCCCACCAGCACCACCCCGGCCGCGCCGAGCGCGACGAGCACCTTCAGCGCCCGCCGCACCCCGGCCATCAGCATGACGGCGAGTCCGGCGCCGACGGTGGCGATCCAGGCGCCCCGGCTGAAGGACAGCCCGAGCGGTACGAGCAGCGCCACCGCCGAGAAGGTGGCCGCGCGCCGGACCCGCTGCGACAGCGTGGGGGTCAGGGCGGCGGCGGTGGCGATGATCAGCCCGTACGCCACCACGGTGGCCATGCCCATGACGTCGCCGGGGCCGAAGGTGCCCACCGCGCGGATGTCGGCTCCCTGGTACGAGGCTCCGGTGTGCGTGGCGAACTGGACGACGCCCACCGCCCCCTGGACCAGCGCCAGCGCCACGAAGCACGCCCCGGCGAGGCGGAACTCCCGCGCGTCGCGCAGCAGCAGCACCACCGCGGCCGGGACCAGCACGAACACCTGGAGGTAGCGCACGAAGCCGGGCAGGGCGGCGTACGGATCGGCGGCGGTGACGGTGGCGACGGCCAGCCCGGCCGCCGGCAGCCCGAGCAGGAACGCGCCCAGCGGGCTCAGCCTGCGCGTCTGCCCGCGCAGGGCCTGTACCCCGCAGCAGAACACCAGCAGCAGGGAGGCCGCGTCGGCCGGGGTGACCTTGCCGGAGGCGCTCGCGTCCCCCGCGGGCAGCGGAGCGCACAGCAGCAGGACGGTCGCGGCGAGCGGCAGCAGCGGCCAGTGGCGGCGCAGCGCGCCCGGAAGGTCGAACCGCGGCGTGGGTGTGGCGTGGGCGGTGCTCATGCTCAGCTGCCTCCCAGCCGGAAGCGGAAGAAGGAGGCCGCGGTGCGGGCCAGGATCCACAGGTCCTGCCAGAGCGACCAGGTGTCGATGTAGTGGTTGTCGAAGCGGGCCCGGTCCTCGATGGAGGTGTCGCCGCGCAGCCCGTTGATCTGGGCCAGGCCGGTGATGCCGACGGGCATCCGGTGGCGGGCCTCGTAGCCGGGGTGGACGCTGGCGAACTTCGCGACGAAGAAGGGGCGTTCGGGGCGCGGCCCGACCAGGCTCATGTCACCGCGCACGACGTTCCACAGCTGGGGCAGCTCGTCGAGCGAGGACTTGCGCAGGAAGGAGCCGACGGGCCCCATCCGGTTGTCGTTCGCGACGGTCCAGCGGGTGGCGGACTCGTGCTCGTCGGCCGGGCGCAGCGTGCGGAACTTGAGCAGGGTGAAGGGGCGCCCGTACAGGCCCACCCGCTCCTGACGGAAGATCACCCCGGGTCCGTCGCTGAGCCGTACGGCGAGCGCGCACGCGCCCATGACGGGCGCGGCGGCGCAGAGCGCGAGGGCGGCGAGGGCGGAGTCGATGATCCGCTTCCCGTAGCGCTCCAGCGCGCGGGCGGGCCGCGGCAGCATCGGCTGTACGGAGTACCCCCACAGGTGGTCGGCGGGCTGGGCCACCCGCATGCCGGTGACCTTGGCGGTCCCGGCCGGGTCGGCGAGCCAGAGCCGGCAGCCGTGGTCGTGGAAGAGCCGCACCAGCGAGGCGGTGCGCTCGTCGGCCTCCGGGGGGCGGGTGAAGACCGCGTGGCGCACGGAGTTCTGGATCACGGCCCGCCGGATGTCCTCGTGGGTGGCGAGGACGGGCAGGCCGGTCCCGGCGACGTCGTCGGCGCCGCCCGCGGTGTCGGCGAGCCCCACCGGGCGCAGCCCGTACTCGGGGCGCCCGTGCAGGGCGGCGGCCACCGCGCCCGCCCCGGCGCCGGGTCCGACGACCAGGGCGGAGCGGGGGGAGCGTACGGCGGTGCGCCTGCGGAGCTGGTTGACCAGCCCGCGCCCGGTGCAGGCCAGGAGGAACTGCAGGCCGACGCAGGTGAGCAGGACGCCCCAGCCGAGCGCCTGGCGCGGCGCGGCCGCGGCCACCACGGCGGCGACCCCGCACCACAGCACCGCCGCCCGGCCCGCCAGCGTGGGCAGTTCGAGCAGCGCGGAGGGTGCCAGGCGCGGCCGGTAGAGCCCGGCCTGGGCGTGCAGCGCGGCCGCGAGGAGGGCGATCGGGGCGGCGGCCTGCCCGGGCAGGTCCAGGCCGGGCAGGGCCGTCGTGGTGAGGACGGCGGCGAGTGCGTCGACGGTCAGCAGCGGGCCGATCCCGTCGCGGCGGCGGACCCGCTGCGGCCGCAGGACGGGCCGGGCCTGTTCGGCCTTGGGGCCGCGGGGCGGGTGGATGGCGGCCGCGGAGCGCCGGACCGCGGTGGTGCCCGCGGGCCCCGTACCGCTCTGCCCGGAGGGCCGGGCATGTGCGCTGTCCATCGTCATCGGCTGATGCGCTCCTGGTTCAAGGGCCGGGGCCGGCCCAGCAGTTCGTGGTACAGACCGGTGACCGCGTCCGTGGTACGCCGCACGTCGAGGTCCGTCCGCGCGTGCTGCAGCGCCCGCTCGCCCAGCTCGGCGAGCAACCGCGGTTCGGCCAGCAGTCGGCCGAGCGCCTTGGCCAGCGCCGTCGGGTCCTCCGGCGGCACCAGGCACAACGCGCCCTGGCCCGGTGGCAGGCCCTCCCGGGCGCCGCTCACGTCGGAGACCAGGACCGGGCGGCCACAGGCCATGGCTTCGAGCGGGGCGAGCGCCATCCCTTCCCACCGCGACGGAAGTACAACGAGATCGGCGGCCCGAAGCCACGGTCGGATGTCCGCGGCGGCTCCGGCGAAGTGCACGCCGGGCGGCGCGGTCCGGCGCAGCCGTTCGCTGTCGGGGCCGTCTCCGACCAGGACGAGGCGCGCCCCCGGGACCGTCCCGAGCAGCTCCGGCCAGGCGCGCAGCAGCACGTCCTGGCCCTTCTGCTGGCAGAGCCTGCCGACGCAGACGGCGAGCGGCGCGCCGTCCGCGAACCCGGCGGGCAGCGGCAGTTCCGCGCGGGCGAGCTTCTTGTCGCGGTCCTGTGAGGCCTGGTCGGCGCCGCCCCGGCCGCCAGGGCGGAAGTGAGCGAGGTCGACCCCGTTGCGGATCACGGACCAGCGGGCGGTGATGCCCGCCGACTCGCCCGCGCGCCGCTCGGCTTCGCTGACGCAGAGCACCCGGTCGGCCCAGCGGGCACCGAAGCGCTCCCAGCGCAGCGCGAGCGCGCCGGTGGCTCCGCCGGCCGCGTCGAAGGACCAGGCGTGCGGCTGGAAGACGGTGGGCAGCGTGCCGCGCACGGCGAGCCGTCCGGCGAGGCCCGCCTTGGCGCTGTGCGCGTGCAGCAGGTCGGGCCGGACGCGGCGGACCAGCCGGACCGCGCCGCTGACCTCGGCGGCGAGCCCGGGCCCGGGGGCCCGGCCGGCCCGCCAGGTGAACACCTGGGCCCCGGCGTCCCGGGCGCCGTCGGCGAGCTGCCCGCCGCGCGGGCAGCCGACGACGACGCGCAGCCCCGCGGCGGCCTGGGCGCGTACGAGGTCGATGACGACCCGGGCGACGCCGCCCTCCACGGGCTGGACGAGATGGAAGACGGTCACTTGGTCCGGCACGCGCTGGGGCACATGTTGCGGCACTTGTTCTGACGGCACGTGGAGCGGTCTCCTGCGATCAGCGGCGCGCGTCTGTCTGAACGAAGAGCACACCGAGGAAATGACCCTGGTTTTCGCCCGTGAACCTGAAGGTCAGGTTGCGGGCACCACCGGACAGGGCGGGACTCAGGTCGAACACGTCCGCGTCATATCCGAGATTATTCATATTTTCAGGCTGTCGTACGGAAGCGGAATGCCCGAAATCAGTGATGGTCGAATTCATCACGTCATTGAACGGGTTTTCGCCGTCGCTCAGATTCAACCGCCGACCACTGTCCGCGGTTACCGTCAGCGAGTCCCCGAGGACCCCGCGGTCGCCGTCGTAGCCGACCACCCCGACCCGTCCGGTCGCCCCGGCGGGCGCGTCCAGGCCGGACACCTCCACCGTTTCGGCGGACGCCGGGCCGGCCCCGGCGCGCAGCTCCTCGAAGCCGTCCCACACCGAGACCCGGCGCGCCGGCTCCGTCGGCTGCTCGTAGGCCGCGACCAGCGTCCAGCCGCCCCACGCGCCCACCGGCGAATTGCCCATGGCGATGTTGAGCTGGGCCACCGTCCACATCCCGGTGCCCCCCTTGCGGACCATCGGGGTGACGTCGGCGGACGCCTGGTAGGCGTCGCTCCCGGCGTCGGAGCGGTGCCCGATCACGGTGTCCGCCAGCACTTCCTTGTACGCGCCGCCCGGCTCGGCGACGAGCACCCGGCCGCTGTCCTCGGGCGGCTTCTGCTCCCCGACGCGCAGGTTCCCGCCCCAGTACAGGCGGGCGTACGCGACCTTCGCGCCCTTGGGGATCTTCAGCTCGGCGCGGGTGGAGTTGTAGGTGTCGGGGTCCTTGTCGACCTCGCTGTAGAACATCTCGAAGTCGCTGTTCACCCCGGCCGCGCCGCGCTTGACCTCCTCGCACGGCTCGGCCTGGGGGGACTCCTCCTTGCGGCAGCTGATCCCGGCGTTGGAGGCCCGTACGAGCCCGCCGTGCAGCTCGGCCTGGTAACGCTGGGTGAAGGGGATGCGGGCCATTTCCCGGCCGGCCGGAGCCTTCGGGGGCGGCCCCGCGGCGTCCGCCGCAGAAACGTTCACCGAAAGTGCGAGGCAGGACAGCAGGGCGAGTGAACCGAGGATTCTGCGGGAGGAACCCATGACCCTGTCTCCATTTTCGATCAAGGGGACAAAACAGGAGTGAACTTTGTCAGAACTCAAGCGGGAAATCACGCCGGACTCGCACGTACGGCCTTTTGGGCGATACCACGCACCCTTGCGGATGGCAGGTCGTTATGGGGGGTGCACCATTGTTCGAACCGAAAGGGATAACGGAGATGAAGAAGAGGCTGATGCGCGGCACCACGCTGGCCGTCGCGAGCGCCGCGGTGCTGATGGGCGGCGCGGGCCTCGCCTCCGCGCACGGTGGCGACGGCGCCTCCGCCCAGGGTGTGGCCAAGGACTCCCCCGGCGTGCTGAGCGGCAATCTGCTCCAGGTCCCGGTCGACGTCCCGGTGAACGTGTGTGGCAACACCGTCAACGTGATCGCCCTGCTGAACCCCGCGTTCGGCAGCACCTGTGTGAACGCCTGACCGTCAACCGTGCCGCCCGAAACGTCGGCATCCGGGTGAAGCCACGCAACCCATCACGGGGCGGGGCCGTTGTTCCGGGTGCTCCTGTACCGGGCAATCCTGCAGAAAAGGGACGATTGTGATCAAGAAGATGATGGCCACCGCGGCTGTTGCCGCCTCCGTCGTGGGCATGGGTGCGGCCATGGCCCCGCAGGCGATGGCTATCGGGAACGACAACGGCGTCAACACCACCAACGGCAACGGCTCCGCGCAGATCTACGGCAACCAGGCCACCTACGGGAACATGAGCCCGCAGATGGCGCTGGTCCAGGGCTCCCTGAACAAGCCCTGCATCGCCCTGCCGGCCAAGGCCAACGTGCAGTCGGTGCTGGCCCTGGTGAACGTCGGCGTCCAGGACATCCCGGTCCTGTCCAACCCGATGAACCAGCAGTGCACCGAGAACTCCACCCAGGCCAAGGGCGACGAGCCGCTGTCGCACATCCTGGACAACATCCCGGTCCTCTCGGGCAACGTCTCCAGCGGCAGCTGATCGCGGAACACACGGTCGGGGCCGCCGCACCTTCGGGTCGCGGCGGCCCCGCCTTGCGTCCGCCGCCCGTGTGCGAGAAATGCCCGGGTATATCCCGTGCATTTCTGCCGGGGTGGGCATCGGGGTGAATCCGGCCCGAGCGGCGCGAGATACGCGGATTCCTGCGGTTTCTTTTCCCCGCACGGCTCGTTGTTATTCATGCAGTGGATACGCCTCTGCGGGAAAGGATCGAAATTCTCATGACGTACAAGAAGGCAGTTGTACTGGCAGCCGGCATTCTGATGGCCGTCGGTGCCGCCGCCCCCGCCATGGCTGACGCGAACGCCGACGGTGCGGCCATCGGCTCCCCCGGTGTGCTGTCGGGCAACCTCCTCCAGGTGCCGGTGCACGTCCCGATCAACGTCTGCGGCAACACGGTCAACGTGATCGCGCTGCTCAACCCGGCGTTCGGCACCACCTGCGTCAACGCCTGACGGAACGCTTGAGCCCGCAAGGGCAGACCTCCTCGGGGTGGCCTCGGAGTGCACGGCGGTGCACTCCGAGGCCACCTTCGATCAAGCACCGGCAGCCTCGCCGGTAGACAGGGAAGGACCCATGCGACAGGTACTGAGCCGAAAAGTACTTGGCAAGGGAGTGCTCACGGCCGCGGCCGCGTCGAGCCTGCTGTCGATCGCTACCGGCGCGGCGTACGCCCACACCGGAGCGACGGCCGAGGCCGCGCACTCGCCGGGTGTGCTGGCGGGCAACAGCGTCTCGGTACCGATCACGTTCTCGCCGAACGTCTGCGGCAACAGCGTGGACGGCGCCGCCGGACTGAACCCGGCCATGGGCGGCACCTGCGTGACCGCCGACGGGGGCGGCCACGCCGGCCACGCCGATTACGAGCGCTACCTGAGCCCGCAGAACGCCGAGGCGCTGGAGCGCTACCTCGACGAGCGCGAGCGGCGCGGCGACCACGAGCGCCGCGAGGAGAGCCCGCGCCACGACGAGCAGCCCGGCAGCGGCAGACACCGCATGCCGGAACAGCGCATGCCGGAGCACCGGATGCCGGAGCAGCGCGGACCGGAGCACGGGCAGGGGCACCACGAAGGCGCCCCCCAGGGCACCCACCAGGCCGCTCACCAGGGCGGCCACGACGGCGGATCCGACGAGGACTGCGACGAGCACCCGCGGGCCACCCCGCCCCCGGCGGCCCACCACGCGCCCCCCGCGCCGCGGCCCGCGCACGCCAAGCCGAAGCCCGCGCCCGCGCACCACGCGGCGCCCCCGGCACCGGCGCACGCCCAGCCGAAGCCCGCTCCGGTCCACCACGTGGCGCCGGCGCCCAGGCCCGCCCCGCGGCCCGCGCCGGTCGTGCCCGACGAGGCTCCCGAGCCCCGGCCGCAGCACCACGGCAGCCAGGTCGTGGAGCACCCGGCGGCCCCGGCTCCTGCTCCTGCTCCGCAGGCCCCGGCTCCCGCCCCCGCTCCGCAGGCCGCTCCCGCCCCGGTGCCCGTGACCGCGCCCGCCCCGGCCCCCGCCGCGGCGCCGGTCCCCGCGCCCGCGCCCGTGCCCGTACCCGAGGCCGTACGTCCGGCGGCGCCCGCGGTGGACCAGCCCCCGGCCGCTCCGGCCGGCGACGCCCCGATCCACCTGCCCCCGGCGCCCGCACCGGCCCCCGTGCCGGCCGTCGAGGCTCCCCCGGTCACCCTCCCGGCACCCCTGCCGCAGGCCCCGGCCCGCGCCCCGATGGCCGCACCCATGCTGGCCGAGACGGGAGCCGGGGGTCAGCCCGCTGCCGCGGCTGCCCTGGCGGCGGCCCTGCTGCTCGGCGGCTCGATCCTGTACCGGAGGTCGCGCCTTTCCTGACCGGATCCGACCGGTCCGACAATCGGGCGGTCATTCGGAAATCACAGCGGCCGGAGAATCCATGTCGGATTCTCCGGCCGTTTCCGCGTCCGACAGAGTTTCCGTAACCGGGGGCAATCGTTACCCAGGGCGAAAGTGACGCGACGGTCGTCACTGGAAAAGGGTTTCGATAATGAAGTACACGAAGATCGCCGCTGTCCTCGCCGGCTCCGTCGCCGCCCTCGGCGCCGCGACCCCCGCCTTCGCGGCCGAGCCGGGAGCGATGCCCCCCATGAGCCTCACGGGCGGCGTGACCGAGGTGATCAACGCGACCGCGCCCGTCTCCGCGTCGCTGCCCCAGACGGTGGGCAACGGGCTGGCCGAGCAAGGCGACACCGTCGGCAAGGTCGTGGGTACCGCGCAGAAGGTGAACCAGCTGCGCAACGCTGGGCCGACCGAGGTACTGGGCGCCGCCAACCAGGCCACCAAGCTGACGCCGATGCTGGGCGGCGTGAAGCTCAACAACGGCAAGAACTGACCCTCCCGCACCCCGCACCAACGACTGTGGGCGCCACCGGCGATGCCGGTGGCGCCCACAGTCACACGCGGTACGACGTCAGTCGTTGACGCAGACCGAACCGAACGCCGGGTTCAGCAGACCGATGACGTTCACGGAGTTACCGCAGACGTTGACCGGGACGTGGACCGGGACCTGGGCGAGGTTGCCCGACAGGACACCCGGGGAACCCACGGCCGCGCCCTCGGCCGAGGCGTCGGCAGCAGCGGAACCGGCGGCACCGGCCGCGGCGAGACCAGCGGCGGCCATGACCAGGGCGGCCTTCTTGGCAGAGTTCATGGGAGTTGCACCTTCTGTTCGATGTCCTGCCCCGAACCGGGGCTCACACCGAGCGAAACGGTTCAACTCCCGAGACGACACGGCCTGGCACGGAATCCGACCTGTTCAGAGCAATAGTCGTAACCGCGACAGGACCGTCGGCGCGGCTAACGGACGGGGATGTCGGGGATGTCGGGAATCTCCGGCACCAGCGTGTCCGCCGGCGGCACCGCCGGGTTCAGCGGAGTGATCGCCGGGATCGCGGGGATCGCCGGGATGGCCGGGATCTTGGGGAGCGTGGGCAGCTTGACGTCCGGGACCTTGATGTCCGGGAGCTTGACCCCCGGAATCTCCGGCAGCTTGATCTCGGGGAGCTTGATCAGGCCCTGCAGGGAAGCCAGCAGGTCCGTGAGGGTCTTGGTGAGGCCCGCGAGCAGGTCGTCGATGGGACCGGCCGCCGCCACGCGCTCGTCGATCTGCTGCTGGGCCGCGGCCACCCGCTCCGTGAGCGCGGCGCTCTTCTCACCGTCGAGGGCGCTCGCCGGGCCCGAGGCGCCGAACAGTATGGCCGCGGTGAGGACGGCCGGAACGAGGACGCGGACACGGGACGCCTTGGTGAGGTGCATGGCGGTTCCTTCGGATGGTCAGGCAGAGCGGACCACGGCAGTCCGCTTGTCTCACCCACCGTGCTTATAGGTTCTACGGACCGCAACCGGAGCCGGAGGGCTCCGGGCTGCGTACGGGCTTCGCGCAGGCGTCCGGAGCGCGCTCACCCGGGGTGGGGAAAACCCGGCCCGGAGCGGGCCGTTTGAGTGAAGCAGCGGAACCAACCCCGTGACCGGGCAGTTGATCAGGGCGCTCCAGTAGCGGGCACTCGTGCGACTAAAGGAACATGATGAACAAGCTCGTCCAGGCCACCCTGATCGGCGCCTCCGTGCTCACCGCCGGTGTCGCCACGGCCGCCCCGGCCCTGGCCATCGGCAACGACAACGGCGTCAACACCGTCAATGGCAACGGCGCCTCCCAGGTGTACGGTAACCAGAAGACCACGGGTGACATGAGCCCGCAGCTCAGCCTGGTCCAGGGCTCCGCCAACAAGCCCTGCATCGGCCTGCCCGCCAAGGTCAACGCCCAGTCGCTGGTGGCCCTGCTCAACATCGGCGTCCAGGACATCAACGTCCTGTCCAACCCGATGAACCAGCAGTGCACCGAGAACTCCACCCAGGCCAAGGGCGACGAGTCCCTGTCGCACATCCTGGACAACATCCCGGTCCTCTCGGGCAACCTCTCCGCGGGCAGCTGATCACCGCTTCCCCTTCCGGTCCGGGCCCCCGCGCCCGTGGAGCGAAGTGACAGGGCCCCGGCAGCGTCCAGCTGCCGGGGCCCTCGCCGTCGGTCCGGTCCGCGCGCGCCCGCTCAGCCGGTCCAGAAATCCCACCAGCGGGTGAGGATCAGCATCCCGATCACGCCGATGTGCAGCGCGGGCGGGGCCCAGCCGAATTCGGCGAAGAAGGTCCTGACCGGGCCCGGAGCGGGCAGTACGCCGGTACGGACGTTGTGCGCGGTGACGGCCCAGAACATCAGCAGCGTCGCCACCCAGGCCAGGCAGCACCACAGGCACAGTGCGTTGATCTCGTACAGCGACTGCACCATCAGCCAGGTGCAGAAGCCGACACCGAAGAGCGTGCCCGCGTTCAGTCCCAGCCAGAACCAGCCACGATGCCGGGCGCCCGCCGGCACCGCCGCGCCGACGCACACCACGACGGCGTAACAGACCAGACCCAGCATCGGGTTGGGGAAGCCGAAGGCCGCCGCCTGGTCGCTCTGCATGACGCTGCCGCAGGAGACCACCGGGTTGAGGCTGCACGCGGGCTTGAAGTCCGGGTCCTCCAGCAGGAGGAACTTGTCGAGGGTGATCACCCACGAGGCGAGCAGCCCGGCCGCCCCCGTGAGAACCAGCAGCCAGGCGAGTGCGCGAGGAGTCGCGACCGGTTCGTCCGGTCCGCCGTCGTGTCGACCGCGGGTCTGCCCCTGTCGGCGGGGGACGCCCACTGTATTCGTTGCCATACGGCCCATAGTCCCGCACTTCGGCACGGATCATGGTGAACCGGGGCTGTTCGTACGCAAGTTGACCGGATGGAGTGCCGGGAACCCCTGGCACTTCCCGGACGTTTTACCGAACCCCGGACGTGATGTCAGAGCCAGGGGCTACGTTGAGCTTCCGTGACGTGACAAGCTGCGACGGCCTGGAGACCCACCTTGAGCGATCCGTACGAGACAACCGAGGCGCACCTCGAGCGACTCCTGGGCCGCGCCCTCAACTCCTTCGACCTGCCGGACCGGTTGGTCGAGCGCCTCGGCACGGCGCTCGCCCACAGCTCCTCGCTCCACAGCACGCAGCACGGCCCGACCGCCGGCCGCTGGCGGGAGACCCACCGGCACACCTACCTGCTCACCGACGGCGGCTCCGCCACGCTGTGGGAGCTGGCGTACCGGCTGGAGCACGACCGGACGACCCGGCACGAGATCTTCGTCAGCAAGGCCGAGGCGGCGCTGGCCGTGGTCCGGCTGTTCGGTGAGGACCCCGCCGCGGTCCGGGACTTCACGCTGATGGAGGAAGCCGAGGGCGGCCTCGGCGACCACGACCTGCTCAGCGCCCTGTCAGCGGCGTCCGCGCCGGTCCAGCGGCACCGGGAGTACGCGGTGGAGCAGTCCGCCGACCACGCCCGCCGGGTGCTGCGCCGCGCGGAGAACACCGACCGGCCGGGCGAGGCGGTGGCGCGGCTGCTGACCTCGGCGTACGCGCACCGGATCACCCAGGCGTTCGGCACCCGGCAGTGCCTCGCGGACGGCCGGGGCGCCGGTTTCAGCCTGTACGAACACGCCTTCGTCCTGCTGGACGGGAGCGAGCTGAGCCTGTGGGAGGTCGAGCACACGGCCACCCCGGACGGGCGGCACATGTGCGAGGTCTATGAGAGCGAGACGGCCGCGCGCGGAGCCATGGAGCTCCGCGCGCGGGTGAGGTGAGAGGTGGGGCGGGGTGAGGTGACGGGGCCCGGGAGCGGCGGTCAGGCGGCGACCGGCGCGGGCGTCCCGGCGTCGGCCTCGGCGGCCTCGGCGGCCTCCTTCGCGGTGGCCGGGGCCGGGCGGCGGATCCCCTTGAGGAGGATGACCAGGCCCGCGGTGACGACCGTACCGGCGGCGATCGCGATCAGGTAGAGCAGCGGGTTGCCGATCAGCGGGATGACGAAGATGCCGCCGTGCGGGGCGCGCAGGGTGCACTCGAAGGCCATCGAGAGGGCGCCGGTGACGGCGCCGCCCGCCATGGAGGCCGGGATCACCCGGAGCGGGTCGGCCGCGGCGAAGGGGATGGCCCCCTCGCTGATGAACGAGGCGCCCAGGAACCAGGCGGCCTTGCCGTTCTCGCGTTCCGTCGTGGAGAAGAGCCTGCCGCGGACGGTGGTGGCCAGGGCCATGGCGAGCGGCGGCACCATGCCGGCGGCCATCACGGCGGCCATGACCTTGAGGCTGCCCTCGTTGGGGGTGGCGAGGCCGCCGATGGCGAAGGCGTAGGCGACCTTGTTGAGCGGGCCTCCGAGGTCGAAGCACATCATCATGCCGAGGACGACTCCGAGGATGACCGCGTTGGCGCCGGAGAGGCCGGACAGCCAGTCGGTCAGGGCCTGCTGGAGCGAGGCGACCGGCTTGCCGATGACGAGGAACATCAGGAAGGCCGTCACGGCCGAGCCGATGAGCGGCAACACGACCACCGGCATGATCCCGCGCATCGCGGCCGGGACCCTGACCCGCTGGACGGCGAGGACCGTGCCGCCGGCTATCAGACCGGCGATCAGGCCGCCGAGAAAACCGGCGTTGATGGTGAGCGCGACGGCGCCGCCGACGAAGCCCGGGACCAGGCCGGGGCGGTCGGCCATGCCGTAGGCGATGTAACCGGCGAGCACCGGGACGAGGAAGCCGAAGGCGAGACCGCCGGTCTGGAAGAGGAGCGCCGCCCAGCTGGCGGACTCGGTCCAGACGAAGTGCTCGGCGACGGAGGGGGCTTCGTTGATGCCGTAGCCGCCGATGGCGAAGGCGAGGGCGATGAGGAGGCCGCCGGCGGCGACGAAGGGGACCATGTAGCTGACGCCGGACATGAGCCAGGTGCGGAGCCGGGAGCCGTAGCCCTCGCCCTGTTCGCCCGCCTTCTCGACGGGAGTCCGCGGGGTCTCGGCCCCGGCCGACGTCTCGCCCCGGGCGGCCTTGTCGCGGGCCTCCGCGAGGAGTTCGGCGGGGCGGTTGATTCCGGCCTTCACCCCGACGTCGACGGTCGGCTTCCCCGCGAAGCGGGCACGGTCGCGGACGGGGACGTCGTGGGCGAAGACGACCGCGTCGGCGGCGGCGATGTCGGCGGGGTCCAGCTTGACGAATCCGGCGGATCCCTGGGTCTCGACGACGAGCTCGATCCCTTCGGCGGCTGCGGCGCGCTGCAGGGATTCGGCGGCCATGTACGTATGCGCGATCCCGGTGGGACACGAGGTGACGGCCACCACCCTGAAGGCAGCCGACCCCCCGCCACCCTCGCGCGGCCGGTGCACCGCCGAGCCCAAGACGTCCGGCTCAAGCACCGCCGTGGCTCCGGTCGCCTCCGGCGGGCCCTCAAACGCCGGGCGGGCTGACGTTGCCGGGCTGGCTGACGTTGGCTCCGCCAACTCAGCGGCGGCGGGGGCATTTACCGCCTCGCCGGCGTGTGAGGCGCGGGTCCGGGCGGAGCCCGGCGGTGGTGCTGCGGCCGACCCGCCGACGGGGGCAACCCCAGCCTCGCCGGCGTGTGAGGCGGGGGTCGGGGCGGAGCCCGGGGGTGTTGCCGAGGCGGGGGGCGGGGGCGCCAGCAGGGTTGCGGCTTCGGACGGGGTCGGGGCCGCGCGCAGGGCGGCGACGAACTCGGGCCGCATCAGGCGGCGGGCCAGCGAGGACAGGATCGTCAGGTGGGCGTCATCGGCCCCGGCAGGCGCCGCGATCAGGAAGATCAGGTCCGCGGGCCCGTCCGCCGCACCGAAGTCGACCCCGGAAACCGCCCGCCCGAACGCAAGGGTCGGCACGGCCACATGCGCACTGCGACAGTGCGGAATACCGATCCCGCCCTCCAGCCCCGTCGGCATCTGCGCCTCCCGCGCCGCGACATCCGCGAGGAACCCCTCCAGGTCCGTGACCCGCCCCAGCCCCAGCATCCGCAGGGCCAGCGACCGGACCGCCGCCTCCCTGGAGTCGGCGGCGAGGTCGAGGTCGACCAGCTCCGCAGTGATCATCGTGGTCGTCGCACTCATCGCTCGTCACTCCGTTCGGAGGGGGAAAGGCCCAGGACGAGGTCCAGGGGGACCTCCCCGGTGACGCGGACCGCGTCGGGCCGCAGGTCCGCGGGGGTCGGCATCGCACTGCCCGGCAGCTGGACCGCGGCCGCGCCGTGCGCCAGGGCCGAGGCGAGGGCATCGGGCCCCGCGCCGCCCGCGATCAGGAAACCGGCCAGGGAGGCATCACCGGCGCCCACGTTGCTCCGTACCGCGTCCACGCCCGCCGTGCCGTAGTACGTACCCTCGGCGCCGACCAGGAGCTGGCCGTCCGCGCCGAGAGAGGCCAGGACCGCCCCGGCCCCCAGCGCGCGCAGCTCCTCGGCGGCCTTGACCACGTCGCCCAGAGTGGGCAGCGGCCGGCCGACAGCCGCCGCGAGCTCCTCGGCGTTGGGCTTGATGACGTCCGGGCGAGCCGCCAGCGCGGCCGTCAGGGCGGGACCGGAGGTGTCGAGGGCGATCCGCGCCCCCGCCTCGTGGGCCCGTACCACCAGGTCGGCGTACCACTCCGGGGCCAGGCCCCGCGGCAGGCTGCCGCAGCAGGCGATCCAGTCGGCGCCGCCGGAGCAGGTGCGGACGGTGTCGAGGAGCAGGCCGGATTCGGCCGCGCTGAGTTCGGGACCGGCCGCGTTGATCTTCGTCAGGGTGCCGTCGGGTTCGGCGACCGAGATGTTGGAGCGGGTCTGACCGGCGATCGTGACGGCGGTGACGTCCACGCCCTGGGCGCCGAGGAGTTCGGCGATCAGCGCGCCGGGAGCGCCGCCCAGCGGGAGGACCGCCGTCGTGCGGACGCCCGCGGCCGCGACCGCGCGCGAGACGTTGACGCCCTTGCCCCCGGGGTCGACCCGCTCGGCGGTGGCGCGGAGCACTTCGCCCCGGTCGAGCGCGGGGACCTCGTACGTCCGGTCCAGGGAGGGGTTGGGGGTGACGGTGAGGATCATACGAGCACGACTTCCGTACCGGCGGCCTCGATCGCCGCCTTGTCTTCGAGGGCCAGGCCCCGGTCCGTGATGAGGAGGTCCACGTCGGCGAAGGAGCCGAAGCGCGCGAACTGCTCCTGCCCGGACTTCGAGGAGTCGGCCAGGACGACGACGCGGCGGGCGGCCGCGATCGTGGCGCGTTTGACGGCGGCCTCGGCCAGGTCGGGGGTGGTGAGCCCGCCCTGCGCGCTGAAGCCGTTCGTCGCGAGGAAGAGGACGTCGGCGCGGATCTCGGCGTACGCGCGCAGCGCCCAGGCGTCGACGGCGGCGCGCGTGCGGTGGCGCACCCGGCCGCCGACGAGGTGCAGGTCGATGCCGGTGTGATCGGCGAGCCGGGCGGCGACGGGCAGCGCGTGGGTGACCACGGTCAGCGCCGTGTCGACGGGGATCGAGGCCGCCAGGCGGGCGATCGTGCTGCCCGCGTCGAGGATCACGCTGCCGCCGTCGGGGAGCTCGGCGAGCGCGGCGGCCGCGATGCGGTCCTTCTCGTCGGCCGCGGTGGACTCGCGCTCGGTGAGGTCGGGCTCGAAGTCGAGGCGCCCGGCCGGGATGGCCCCGCCGTGGACGCGGCGCAGCATCCCGGCCCGGTCCAGGGCGGTGAGGTCACGGCGTACGGTCTCGGCGGTGACCTGGAACTGCTCGGCGAGGGAGAGTACGTCGACCCGCCCGGCCTCGCGGGCGAGGCGGAGGATCTCCTGCTGGCGCTCCGGTGCGTACATGTGGGTTTACGTCCGTTCGATGCCCGACTCGGTGGGTTCCCCCTCACCGTACGCCCGCTTCGCAGCCGAAACAAATAAAAACGGACATGCCCGCCAACAAAGGCGGGCATGTCCGTGAAGTGGGGCCGGAGGGCCTAGGCGACCGGGACCTTCTCCAGGGCGATCTCGCCGCCGGCGCCGTTGTCGCCGGCGCCGTCACCCTCGTGGGAGACGGCGGCCTGCTTGCGCGGCAGCGCGAACATCACCGCGAAGATCACGACGAGGACCGCGACCACCCACCACAGCGCGCTGCGGAAGGCCTCGACGTACTGCGGCCCGAAGACCGTGTCGTTCTCGATCACACCGAAGTAGACGACCGAGGTGAGGCCGAGGCCGAGCGCGTTGCCCATCTGTCCGGTGGTGTTGATCAGGCCCGAGGCGGAACCGGCATGCTCGCGCGGCACCTCCGAGAGGACCGTGTCGGTCAGCGGGGCCACGATCAGGCCCATGCCGATGCCCATCACCACGAGCGGGGCGGCCATCTGCCAGGAGGCGATGTCCATGCCGTAGTGCTGCGACTCCCAGATGTAGAGGAGCAGGCCCGCGGCCATGGTCAGGGCGCCCGCCTGGAGCACCTTGCGGCCGAAGCGCGGCACCAGCTTCTGCACGGACAGGCCCGCGGCGGCCGAGACGGCGATGGAGAAGGGGATGCCCGTGGTGCCCGCGCGCAGCGCGCTCCAGCCGAGGCCCATCTGCATGTACATCGTCCAGACCAGGAAGAAGATGCCGGTCGCGATGCCGAAGGTGAGCTGGACGGCGATGCCGGCGGCGAAGCTCTTGACCTTGAAGAGGGACAGCTCGACGAGCGGCGAACCGTCCTTGCGGATCTTGTACTTCTCGTACGCGATGAACCCGGCGATCAGGAACGGGACCGCGCCCATGCACAGGAAGCCCCACAGCGGCCAGTCGTTCTCGCGTCCCTGGGTGAGGGGGTAGATCAGCATGACCATGCCCGCGGTGGCGATGAGGACGCCGACCAGGTCGAGGCGCAGGGCGCGGGGAGCCTTGGACTCGGTGATGAACTTGCGGCCCAGGATCACGCCCGCGATGCCGACCGGAAGGTTGATCAGGAAGATCGGGCGCCATTCGAGGCCGAGGATGTTCCACTCGGTGAGCAGCGCGCCGAGCATGGGGCCGGAGACGGCGCCGAGACCGACGATCGCACCGAACATGCCGAAGACCTTGCCGCGCTCGTGCGGCGGGAAGGTGACGTGGATGATGGCCAGGACCTGCGGGACCATCATGGCGGCCATCGAGCCCTGGAGCAGGCGGGACGTGACGAGCATGGCCGGGTTGGCGGCGATGCCGCAGAGCAGGGAGGCGGCGGTGAAGCCGGCTATGCCGATGAGGAAGAGGCGCTTGCGGCCGTAGATGTCGCCCAGGCGGCCACCGGTGATCAGACCGGCGGCGAAGGCGAGCGCGTAGCCCGCGGTGATCCACTGGATGGCGCTGGTCGAGGCGTGCAGGTCGCCCCGCATGCTGGGTATCGCGATGTTGACGATCGTGACGTCGACCAGGTCCATGAAGGCCGCGGTCATCACGATGGCGAGCGCCAGCCAGCGGCGGCGGTCGGCCTTGGCGTCCAGCGGGGTCTCACCCCACTCTTCTGCTGCTGATTCGGGCCCGGTCTCGTTCTCGGGCGATGTCTTGGAGGTCTCCGTGCTCATGAGGAGAAACCTAGACGGCATGTAGGTCAGTTGGTGTCCTATTTCCCTGGCAATGTTGGGCTCATGACCGACACCCCGGCACGGCTGCTGACCCTGCTGTCCCTGCTCCAGACCCCGCGCGAATGGCCCGGGAGCGAGCTGGCGGACCGGCTCGGGGTCAGCTCGCGGACCATCCGGCGCGACATCGACCGGCTGCGGGACCTCGGATACCCGGTCGAGGCCACGCTGGGCGCGGAGGGCGGGTACCGGCTGGTGGCGGGGGCGGCGATGCCGCCGCTGGTGCTGGACGACGAGGAGGCGGTGGCCATCGCGGTGGGGCTGCGGGCCGGGGCCGGGCACGCGATCGAGGGGGTCGAGGAGGCGTCCGTACGGGCCCTGGCCAAGCTGGAGCAGGTACTGCCCTCGCGGCTGCGGCACCGGGTGAGCTCGCTCCAGTCGGCCACGGTCGCGCTCACTCGCGGGGACGGGGCCAGCATCGACCCGCGGACGCTGACGGCGATCGCTTCGGCGACGGCCGGGCGGGAGCGGCTGCGGTTCGCCTACCGGGCGAGGGACGGGGCCGGGACGCGGCGGCTGGTGGAGCCGAACCGGCTGGTGAGCACCGGGCGGCGGTGGTACCTGGTCGCCTATGACCTGGACCGGGAGGACTGGCGGACGTTCCGGGTGGACCGGGTGAGCGAGCCGTTCGCGACGGGGGCCCGGTTCACGGAGCGGGAGCTGCCGATGGACGCGGTGGCGTTCGTGGAGCGGGGGCTGCGGGGTGGGCCCGGGGAGACGTACGAGGTGGAGCTGCACTTCGCCGCCGAGCCGGAGGCGGTGCCGGGGTGGCTGGGGCCGGCCTGGTCCGATCCGGCCGGGGGGTGCCGGGTGCGGTTTCCCTGCGGGGACGCGCCGGAGTGGCTGGCGGCGCGGCTGGCCCTGACGGGCCTGCCGTTCACGGTCCTGTCCCCCGCGTCCCTGGCGGCCACCGCCCTGGCCCTGGGCAACCGGCTCGCGGCGGCGGCGGCCCAGCCGTGACGTTCCTTCCCGGGGGGCGGGGGGGTGGGCCGGCCAGGGGCGCCGGGGGCCGCTGCCTACGGCGTGCCCTCAAACGCCGGGCGGGCTGGAATTCGGCCCTGCCCGCCGCAGCCATGACCGTCCCCGTCGGCCGCGCCTACCGCGTGCCCTCAAACGCCGGGCAGGCTGGAATGTGGCCCTGCCCGGCGCAGCCATGACCATTCCCGTCGGCCGCGCCTACCGCGTGCCCTCAAACGCCGGGCGGGCTGGAATTCGGCCCTACCCGGCGCAGCCGTGACCGTTCCCGTCGGCCGCGCCTACCGCGTGCCCTCAAACGCCGGGCGGGCTGGATTGTGGCCCTGCCCGGCGCGCATCTTTCCGACGCGGACGAGGCAGCCCACCGGGCGGGAGCAAATCCAGCCCGCCCGGCGATTGAGGGCGCACGTGCCCGCGCGCGCGGGGGCAGATACAGCCCGCCCGGCGATTGAGGGCGCGGGCGGGGGTGGGGAAGCCCCGGCACCTGGGGGGGTAGGTGCCGGGGCGGTTTGGGGGGACGGGGGTCAGGCCCGGGTCAGGCCACCGCGTCGAAGCCCGTGTCGCGGGCCATCCGCTTCAGTTCCAGGAGGGCGTGCTTCTCGATCTGCCGGATCCGCTCGCGCGTCAGCCCGTGCTGCTTCCCGACCTCGGTCAGCGTCCGCTCCCGCCCGTCCTCGATCCCGTACCGCATCTTGATGATCGACGCGGTGCGCTGGTCGAGCTTCGCGATCAGGTCCTCGAGCTCCTCGCTGCGCAGCAGCGACATGACCGACTGCTCCGGCGAGACGGCCGAGGTGTCCTCCAGCAGGTCACCGAACTGGGTGTCGCCCTCGTCGTCGACCGCCATGTTCAGGCTGACCGGGTCGCGCGCCCAGTCCAGCACGTCACCGACGCGCTTCGGCGTCGTCTCCAGCTCGGCCGCGATCTCGGCGTGCTCCGGATCCCGCCCGTTCTCCCGGTTGAACTCGCGCTGCACCCGGCGGATGCGCCCCAGCTCCTCCACGAGGTGGACGGGCAGGCGGATCGTGCGGGACTGATCGGCGATGGAGCGGGTGACGGCCTGGCGGATCCACCACGTGGCGTACGTGGAGAACTTGAAGCCCTTGGCGTAGTCGAACTTCTCGACCGCGCGCACCAGACCGGCGTTGCCCTCCTGGATCAGGTCGAGCAGGGGCAGCCCGCTGCGCGGATAGCGGCGCGCCACGGCGACGACGAGGCGCAGGTTGGAACGGATGAAGACTTCCTTGGCGCGCTCCCCCTCGGCGGCGAGCGCCTCCAGCTCCTCGGTCGTGGGCAGGGCATCGCCCTCGCGCTCTATCCGGCCGTCGAGGATCTGCTGGGCGTACACGCCCGCCTCGATGATCTGGGAGAGCTCCACTTCCTTCGCCGCGTCGAGCAGCGGGGTGCGCGCGATCTCGTCGAGGTACATGCCGACCAGGTCGCGATCGGCGATCTCCCCGCCGGCAGCGCGCCCGCTGCTGGAACCGGAGGACTGACGACGGGCGACGGCGCGGGTTGCCATGCGTGCTCCCTTGCAAAGAGTTCGGTCGCGGTGCGGCTGCTGCTACTGGTGTGGCGGTAAGGCGGTACAACTGGCTGCGGCCCCCGGCACACTCTCCCGAGTGCCCGCATCCGAAGGAAACAACGACTGGAATCGGGACAGAATTCCCGCGGCGCCTCCCTTTTCCGAGATCTTGCAGTATCCTGCCCCGCCGCAGAGCGGTGCCCGATACTGCCGGATCCCACGGACGTGCAGGTCAGGCCCGGAATCGAGGCCGAGGCGAGGCCCTCGACGAACCTCCGCCACCGCCCCGCCCGTGAGACGGCCGTCACATCCGGCACAGCCGACTCGGCCGCGTTCACCGCCGGTCGGCGCCGCCCCCGGCCGAGCTCCCGCACTTCTACCCCCGAAGACGGCCCGTAACGGCTTCGGGTTGCCTGCGTGGATGACCGTATTGCCGGAAACGCGACGGCCCCACCTCGCTCGAATGTGGATTCGAACGAGGTGGGGCCGTCGTCAGTCATTCCGTCACTGCGGCGTCATCGCCCGCGGGGCCCCCGGTCAGTGCGCGATGACCGGGATCCTGTTCTCCGCCCCGGCGTCGGCGTCCGCGCCGTCACCGGTGGCCGTGGGCCCGGTGTCGGGGCGGCCCGTGTTGATCAGCGTCAGCGCGATGAGCGAACTGGCGACCAGGATGCCGACCGCCCACCAGATCGCCGAGGAGTAGCCCTCGACCATCGCGCGGGCCTGCACCAGCTTGGCGGCGGCGCCGCCCCCGGCGGCCTCGGCCGCGTGGGTGGTCAGGTACGCCGTGGTGGCGGAGGCCGCGATCGTGTTCAGCAGCGCCGTACCGATCGCGCCGCCGACCTGCTGCGAGGTGTTGACCATCGCGGAGGCGACACCGGCGTCGGCCGGGTTCACCCGGTACGTCGCCAGCGACATGGCGGGCATGAACGCCGAGCCCATGCCCAGACCCAGCAGCAGCTGAGCCGGGAGGATCAGCGCGGGGTAGGACGAGTCCACCTCGAGCTGGGTCAGCAGCAGCATGCCGGAGGCGGCGAGCAGGAAGCCGGGGCCCATCAGCAGGCGCGGCGGAACCCGGGTCATCAGGCGGGCGCCGATCTGGGTGGAGCCCGTGATCATGCCCACGATCATCGGCAGGAAGGCGAAGCCGGTCTTGACGGGCGAGAAGCCCTTCACGACCTGGAGGTAGTACGTCAGGAAGAGGAACAGGCCGAACATCGCGATGACGGCCAGACCCAGCGAGAGGTAGACACCGCCGCGGTTGCGGTCCATCAGGACGCGCAGCGGCAGCAGCGGGGACTTCACCTTCGACTCGACGAGCACGAACGCGCCCAGCAGCACGGCCGAGCCGACGAACAGGCCCAGGGTGAGCGGGTCGGTCCAGCCGTTGGCCTCGGCGCGGGTGAAGCCGTAGACGAGGGAGACGAGACCGAGGGTGGAGAGCACCACGCCCGGGATGTCGAGCGCGGAGCGGTTGCGGGTACCGGCGGGCTCACGGATGACCAGCCAGGCGCCGATGGCCGCGATGATCGCGAACGGGATGTTGACGAAGAAGGTCCAGCGCCAGTTCAGGTACTCGGTGAGGAAACCGCCGAGGATCAGGCCGACGGCGCCGCCGCCGCCCGCGATCGCACCGTAGATGCCGAAGGCCTTGGCCCGCTCCTTGGCATCGGTGAACATCACCGCGAGGAGCGAGAGCGCGGCGGGTGCGAGGAGCGCGCCGAAGGCACCCTGCAGGGCGCGGGCGCCGAGCATCATCGCCTCGCCGTTCGCGGCGCCGCCGAGCGCGGAGGCCAGGGCGAAGCCGATGAGACCGACGATGAAGGCGTTCTTGCGGCCCCACAGGTCGGCGATCCGGCCGCCGAAGAGGAGGAGTCCGCCGAAGGCGAGGGCGTAGGCGGTGATGACCCACTGGCGGTTGCCGTCGGAGATCCCGAGGTCCTGCTGGGCGGACGGCAGGGCGATGTTCACGATGGTCGCGTCGAGGACGACCATCAGCTGCGCCAGGGCTATGAAGACCAGCGCCCGCCAGCGACTGGGGTCAGCCTGCGGCAGGCTCGCGGCTGTTTTTGACATGGGGGTACCCACTTCACGGTGCGAAATTACTTGAATGACTCGAGTGACTCGAATGACTGGGATGTACTGGATGAGCTGAATGAGCTGGCTGTACTGGAATGACGTGGTTTCGGGCGGTCCGTCCGACGCTAGCGGGAGCGATCTCGCGCGTCACATGGTTTTCTGCCTCAGGTCTTCGAGCGTGGCCGGGAAGCCCGGCAGCTCGGAGCGGGCCGGAGCCCGCAACCCGTCCAGGAAGAGCTGGAGGTGGCGGTGCGCGAAGCGGTCCGCGTCGAGGCAGACGATGCCCGGCAGCGGGCGGCTGAGCTGGGAGAGCGCGACCATGAGATCGCCGACGGCGATGTCGGTCCGCACCAGCCCGGCTCGCTGACCGGCCGCCAGCAGGCTTTCGATGGCCTCTTCCAACGCGTCGCGCGACACGAGGAGTTCGGGGTCCTCGCGGTCGAAGTCGCCGCCGAGCATGGGGCACAGGGCGCCGATCCGCTCGTCCGCGGCCGCATGGGTGAAGCGGCAGAGCGCCTCGAAGGCGTCCACGCCCGCGCCTCCGTCAACCACGCCCCCGCCGACCGCGCCTCCGTCAGCCGCCGGGCCCCGCGTCGCGGCCAGTGCGTCCTCGGCCTGACCGGCGACGCGGTCCATGACGAAGAGCACCACCTGGTGGACGAGGGCCGCCCGGTCGGGGAAGTGCCGGTACAGGGTGGCGTTGCCGATGCCCGCGCGGCGCGCGATCTCGTCGAACGGAGCGTGCGCGCCGAATTCCACGAACATCTCGCGGGCCGCCAGCAGGATCCGCTCACGGTTGCGCACGGCGTCGGCGCGCGGCCGCGGCACCCGCTCACCGGTGAGCCGAGCGCCGGACGCGCACACGGCGGCCTCCGACAGGTCCACCGGGACGGCCGCAGCCGCCGGCTCCGCCGGCAGCGTGCTCGACACGCTCGAGGCGCTCGACGAACGCTTCACTCCTGGCCTCCCTGACTCCGCGGCCGTGCGGCCTCGTGGTTCCGTACCTCGTGGTTCCGTACGCGATCCCGCCCCGTACGGCGATCGCGCCGCTTACGCCGATCGCGGCGATCGCGGCGCCTCGGCAACCGGGGAGCAAGTCCCCGCTTACGTCGACTCACATGCAAACGGGGATCCAGTCCCCGGTTATTTCACCCTCCGGTGTGACCTGAGTCACACCCCCAAGCGGACCCTTCGTCGGCCCCCTCCGCCCGGATGGCCGCTCCCGGCGCGCGGGCGCGCCGTACCCGTCGGAGGGTGATCGCACAGAGCGCAGACCGGATCCGGCCGGCTGCCGCGGACCCGAAGGCGCTCTCCATGCCGCAGACCCGCCGCCGGATACGCACACCCCGTCGCGCCAGCGCCTACATCGGCCTCACCGCGCTCGCCATAGGCATCACGGCCACCACCAGCGTCGGCATAGCCGGCCGGACCCACACGGCCGCCGGCCCCGCCGCGGCGACGACCGAATCGGTCCTCGCGCCCTGCCGGATCTCCGGAGCCATGGGCGTGCAGATGTCCGAGGGCGTGCCGACCGCTCCCGGGTACTCCCGCTCGACCGGCGAGGTCCGCGCGCTGAACCTGATGATCGACTTCCCGGACGCCAAGGGCGAGGGCTCGGCCCTCGACCGGCTCGCCGAGTTCTTCCCGCAGACCTCCGACTGGTTCCGCACCAGCTCGTACGGGCGGCTCACCTACAAGCCCGAGGCCCCGATACGGACCTGGCTGCGGATGCCGATGCCGTTCTCGGCGTACGGCATCGAGCGCGGCACCGCCTACGAGCCCGGCTACCGCCAGCTCGTCGAGCACATAGCCCGGGCCGCCGACGCCCAGGTGGACTTCAGCCGGTACGACCTGATCAACATCCTGATCACGCCGAACGCCGGGCCGTCCGCCCTCGACACCGTGCTCTCGGTGACCTTCTCCGGCAACGCCGAGGCACCGAAGGCCGACGGCGTGCCGCTCGCGAACACGTCCTTCATCTACAGCCGCCAGGACGACGGCTCCGGCTCGTACCGCGAGACCGGCTACCGGGTGCTCCCGCACGAGAACGGCCACGTCTTCGGGCTGCCCGACCTCTACACCCAGGACGGCGGCGGCGCCGTCGGCCACTGGGACGTCATGAGCGAGGACTGGGGCGCCAACAACGACCTGCTGGGCTGGCACAAGTGGAAGCTCGGCTGGCTGGACGCGAACCAGATCAGCTGCGCCGCCAAGTCCGGCACGAGCGACCACATCCTCTCCCCGCTCGCGGTCGAGGGCGGCACCAAGCTGGCGTTCGTACCGACCTCGGAGAGCGCCGGGTACGCCGTCGAGGTGCGCACCCAGGCCGGGAACGACGAGGCCGTCTGCAAGCCCGGGGTCCTCATCTACAAGGTGGACTCCGAGGTGGACACCGGCCGCGGTCCGGTCACCGTGGCCGACAGCGCGGCCGCCAGCGGCGGCTGCACCCGGCGGCCCAACGTGCACGGCGAACTCTCGGACGCGCCCTACAAACCGGGCGAGACCTTCACCGACGCGGCGGCGGGCATCAGCATCTCGGTGGTCGGCGAACTGCGCACCGGCGGCTACCAGGTCCGCATCACCCGTCCGTAGGACCGCGGCTCCGCCTCGCGGCCCGGGGGGCACCGGCCTACGCTGAGGACGTTGCTGCCTCGGGGCCGTCGGCCGACAGGAGGCCGTGCGTTGAAGCCGAAGCCGGAACCGGAGCCGGAGCCGGAACCGAAGCCGGAACCGGAGCCGAAGCCGGAACCGAAGCCGGAGCCGGAGCCGGAGCCGGAACCGGAACCGGAACCGGAACCGGAACCGGAGCCGGGCCACCTCCGGCTGCGCCGAGCCTGGGTGGCCGCCGCCGCGGCGAGCCTGCTCCTCGCCCCGGCCGCCCCGGCCCTCGCGGGCTCCGCGTACGGGGCGCCCCCGACCCCGGCGCCGTCCGCCACCACGGCACCCGCCGCCTCCACTGCCTCCACCACCACCCCCTCCCCCGGTACCGAGGGGAACTTCCCGCAGCTCACCCCCGCCGTCGCGACGCGCCTGGACGCGGCCGTGCGCTCGGCCATGGCCGAGACGCGGACGCCCGGTGTGATCGTGGGGCTGTGGGCCCCCGGCAGGGGCAGCTACGTCAGGGCCTTCGGCGTGGCGGACAAGGCGACCGGCGCTCCCATGGACCCCGGGCTCCGCATGCGCATCGGCAGCGAGACCAAGACGTTCACGGTCACCGCCCTGCTGCGGCTGGTGGACCGGGGCAAGGTCCGCCTGGACGACGCGATCAGCGGGTACGTACCGGGCGTTCCGAACGGCGACCGGATCACCCTGCGCGAACTGGCGGGGATGCGCAGCGGCTTGTTCAACTACAGCGAGGACGCGGACTTCAACAAGGTGCTCGACACCGAGCCGCGCAAGCCACTCGCTCCGCAGCAGCTGCTCGATTACGCCTTCAGGCACCCGGTGCGGTTCCAGCCGGGCACGCGCTTCGAGTACTCCAACACCAACCTGATCCTGCTCGGGCTGGTGGTGGAGAAGGTCACCGGGCGTCCGCTCCACGACGTCATCACCCAGGACGTCCTGGAACCGGCCGGGCTCCACCACACGCTCTTCCCGACCGGGGCCGGCTTCCCCGAGCCGCACGCGCACGGCTACACCGGCCAGGCCACGCGCGAGGTGGACGCGACCGACTGGAACCCCTCCTGGGCCTGGGCCGCCGGCGCGATGATCTCCGACCTCCAGGACCTGCGCAGCTGGGCCCGCACCCTGGCGACCGGCGCCCTGCTGACGCCCGCGACGCAGGCGGAGCGGCTCAGGACCACCCCGATCGGCGTGCCCGGCGCGGGGTACGGACTGGGTGTCTTCGACGTCCAGGGCTGGATCGGCCACAACGGCTCGATCCCCGGGTACGAGAGCCTGACGGTCTACCTCCCGCAGGCCCGCGCGACCCTGGTCGTCCTCCTCAACACCGATGTCCTGCACGACGGCAAGGAGCCGAGCGCGTTCTTCGGCGAGGCGGTCACCGCCATCGCCACCCCGGACCACGTGTACCCCGGCCACGCGCCGTCCGCGCCCAAGGGCGGCTGACCGCCCCCGCCACGCACCGGACCGGCGCCACCGGAGCACCGAAGCGCCGGAGCACCGAAGCGCCGGAGCACCGGCCGTCAGGCGATCCGGGCCATCACGACGTCCGCGCCGTCGTGGTGGATCGGGGTGTGCGCGCCGGTGAGGGCGCGGCCGCTGCCGCCGCGCCGGCTGGCCACGATCTCGGCGGCGATGGACAGGGCCGT
>NZ_JBEOXE010000091.1:0-26927 GCF_040296485.1 Streptomyces sp. NPDC002138
TGTGGGGCCCGCCGGCCGGGGGCGGCGCCCCGCGCCCGGGGTTCGCCGCCGCGCCCGGGGGCCCCCCCCCCCCCCCCCCCCGGGGGGGGGCCCCCCCGGGGGGCCCCCCCCGACGAGCCCTGGCCGCACTGCGGCGAGGGGCACGACGGGTTCCCTCCGGTCGCCATGGTGTCCGTGGCACAGCTGTACGTGCGCGACGTTCCCCTGTCGCGGCGGCCGGAGCGGGCCGATCTGCTCCAGGTGCTGTGGTGTCCCTTCGATCACGAGCCGGACAACACACCGCTCACCGCCCTGTTCTGGCGCACCGCGGCCGAGGTCGGGGAGGTGCTCACCGCGCCGCCCGAGCCGTACGCGGTGGAGTACGACGGCTACGTACCGCAGCCGTGTCTGCTCGCGCCGGAGCGGGTCACCGAGTACCCCAACCCCATGGAGCTGAGCAAGGAGTTGCAGCAGCAGCTGGCGGACGGGGGCAGGTGGGAGGGGACCGGAATGAACGACTACTACCGCCCCGCCCCGGACGAGTTCTACTGGAACGAGCTGTCCGTCGCCCCCGGCTGGAAGGCCGGCGGCTGGACCCGGTGGGGCCTCACCGATCCCGTCCCCCGGCTCTGCCCCGCGTGCGGCGCAGGGATGGACCCGCTGCTGACCATCGCCTCGTCCGAGTGGGGATCCAACACCCGTGGCTGGATCCCGTACGAGGACCAGCCGCACTCCACACCGTCCGCCGACAACCACCAGCCGTGGAACCCGACCGGCCTCGACCTCGCCCGGGGCTACGACCTGCAGCTGCACGTCTGCCCGGTGAACCCGGACCATCCGCACCTCAGACTGGTCCAGTGAGTCCCGCCCCCCGTACGGACGCCCTCACCGTCCCCCGCCCCGCGTGGCCAGGGCCGTGGTCCAGCCCGGGGGTTCCGCCGGGGGAGTGGGCACGGGGCGGCGCCCTCCCGTGGTGAAGAAGGCCGACAGCGGGAGGGTGGCCGCGCCCACCGTGACCGCGTCCGGGCCCAGGGAGCCCAGGTCGATGGTGACCCGGTCGGCGGGGTGGCGCAGCGAGTAGCGCCTGGCGTGCGCGCGGACCGAGGGCAGGATGTGCGGGCCCAGCATCAGCCCCGCCCAGCCGCCGATCAGGATCCGCTCGGGCTGGAAGAGGTTGATGACATCGGAGAGCCCGGCGCCCAGGTACTCGGCGGTCTCCTCCAGCACCTCCACGGCGACCGGGTCCCCCGCCGTCCCGTGCGCCAGCAGCACCCCGAGGGCCTCCTCCTCGTCCTGGACCTCCCCGGCGCTCCCGCCCCGCTCCGCCCAGCGGGCCAGCAGCGATTCCGCCCCCGTGTACGCCTCCAGGCAGCCCAGGGCGCCGCACCGGCAGCGCCGACCGCGCACCGACACCGTCAGGTGGCCCCACTCCAGCGGGGTGCCGTCGGTCGATCCGCCCTCGGGGGAGCCGTCGGTGATCAGGCTGGCGCCCACGCCCGACCCGAACAGGACGACGACCGCCTCGCGCGCCCCCCGCCCCGCCCCGAACCACATCTCGGCCTGGCCGAGGGTGCGGGCGCCGTTGTCGATCAGGTACGGGACTTCCTCGGGCAGCGCTCCGGTGGCGCGCAGCAGCGCCTCGAGCGGGACCGCGTCCCAGCCGATGGTCTGGCCGTGCACCACGGTCCCGCCGGGCGCGTCGCGCTCGACGATGCCCGGGACGCCGATGCCGACGCCCAGGAGCCGGTCCGTACCGACGCCCGCCTCGGCGAGCACGGCGGCGATGCCGGTGCGGATGTGGTCCACGATGGGCCCGACGTCGTAGCACCCGCGCGGCTGCAACGGAGGCTCGGCGCGGGCGAGTTCGGTCAGGGTGAGGTCGAACAGCTCGACGCGGACCCGGGTTTCGCCGACATCGACCCCGATCATGTGGGCGCTGCCCGGGGCGACCCGGAGCAGGGTGCGCGGCCGGCCGCCGTCGGAGTCGACGATGCCGGCCTCCTCCAGGAGACCGTCCGCGATGAGTTCGCCGACCACGTTGCTGACGGAGCCGGAGCTGAGGCCGGTGACCGGTCCCAGCTCCTGACGGCTCATGGGCCCGCCGAAGTACAACCGCTGCAGCACGGCGCTGCGGTTGCCGCGCCGCAGGTCCCGCACCGTACGTCCGTGACTGCCCGTCATGTGGCTCCTTCCGCCCTGACAACGATTCGCAACATACCCCTGCGCGACCCCTTGACGCGACCCTTTCCCGGGGCTTAACTCACGTCCTAAATTAAGGCCTGGGAGTAACGGGGCGGCCGCGAGACGGTCTTCGACCCGCGTCCCGGCCCGTCGCCCGACCCTGTTGAAAGGGGCCGATTCGCCATGCGCAGAACCCGAGCCGCGGCCGCCGCCGTGATCACCGCCTCCCTGCTCGCCGCCGCCACCGCCTGCGGCGGAGGTTCCACCGGCGACGAGGGCGGCTCCAACACCGCCCCCAAGGAACTCACCTACTGGGCCTCCAACCAGGGCCCCGACATCGCGGCGGACCAGGCGACCCTCGGCCCGGAGCTGAAGAAGTTCGAGGAGCGGACCGGGATCAAGGTCAAGCTCGAAGTGGTCCCCTGGGCCGACCTGCTCAACCGTATCCTGGCGGCCACCGCCTCGGGCCAGGGTCCGGACGTGCTCAACATCGGCAACACCTGGTCCTCCTCCCTCCAGGCCACCGGCGCGCTGCTGCCCTGGAACGCCAAGAACTTCGACGCGATCGGCGGGCGGAGCCGCTTCGTCGAGTCCGCGATCGGCTCCGCGGGCGCGGCGGGCCAGGACCCCGCCGCCGTCCCCCTGTACTCCATGTCGTACGCGCTCTACTACAACAAGAAGATGTTCCGGGAAGCGGGCATCGACAAGCCCCCCGCCACCTGGGACGAGATGGTCACCACCGGCCAGAAGCTGTCCAAGGACGGCAAGTGGGCGCTGGGCGCGGAAGGTTCGAACCTCTCCAACAACATCCACCAGGCCTTCGTCCTGTCCCAGCAGCACGGCGCCGCCTTCTTCGACGCGGCGGGCAAGCCCACCTTCGACACCCCGGCCAACGTCGAAGCCGTCAAGCAGTACGTCGACCTGATGGCCAAGGACAAGATCATCGCGCCCGGCAACGCCGAGTACGACAAGAACCAGTCCCTCCAGGACTTCGCCAACGGCAAGACCGCCATGGTGCTCTGGCAGAACGCGGCGAGCAGCTTCAAGGCCCACGGGATGAAGGAGGGCGACTGGGGCGTGGCCCCCGTCCCGATCCCCGCGGGAGGCGCCCCCGGCCAGGGCAAGAACGTCAACTCCATGGTCGCGGGCATCAACGTGGCCGTCTTCAAGAACACCGACAACATCGACGGCGCCCTGCAGTTCGTGAAGTTCATGACCAGCGACGACGAGCAGAAGCTGCTCAACAAGACCTACGGCTCGATCCCGCCCGTGAGGGCCGCCCAGCAGGACCCGGCCTTCGCCACCGAGGACCTCACCGTCCTGCGCAACACCCTGAGCACCAGCGCCGCGCCGCTCCCGCAGGTCCCCGAGGAGTCGCAGTTCGAGACGGCCGTCGGCACCGCCGTCAAGGAACTCTTCGCCGACGCCGCCGGCGGGCGCCCCGTGACCACCGAATCCGTGAAGGCCAAACTGGCCAAGGCCCAGCAGCAGATGGCGAAGTGAGCCCCTCCCCATGACTTCCGCCACCGCAGGGCGGGTACGCCGCTCCACCCCCCGCGTGCGCCGCACCGGCCGGCTGCGCCGTACCGCCCTGCCCTACCTGCTGCTCCTGCCCGCCCTGCTGATGGAACTGCTCATCCACCTCGTCCCGATGGCGATGGGCATCCTGATGAGCTTCCGGCAGCTGACCCAGTTCTTCATCCGGGACTGGTCGCGCGCCCCCTGGACGGGCTTCGACAACTACTCCCTGTCCGTCGACGTCAACGCGCCCGTCGGCGAAGCCCTGCTCCGCTCGTTCCTCACCACCTGCGCGTTCACCCTGCTCTCGGTGGGCCTGTGCTGGTTCATCGGCACCGCCGCCGCCGTCTTCATGCAGGACGCCTTCCGCGGGCGCGGCTTCCTGCGCGCCCTGTTCCTGGTCCCGTACGCGCTCCCCGTCTACGCCGCCGTCATCACCTGGTCGTTCATGTTCCAGCGGGACAACGGCCTGGTGAACCACGTCCTGCACGACCAGCTCGGCATGAGCGGCGAGCACACCTTCTGGCTGCTCGGCGACAACAGCTTCTGGGCGCTGCTCATCGTGTCCGTGTGGAAGGGCTGGCCCTTCGCCTTCCTGATCGTGATGGCCGCCCTGCAGAACATCCCCAAGGAGCTGTACGAGGCCGCGGCCCTCGACGGCGCCGGGACCTGGCAGCAGATCCGCCGGATCACCCTGCCCTCCATCGGACCCGTCAACCAGGTCCTGGTCCTGGTGCTGTTCCTGTGGACCTTCAACGACTTCAACACGCCGTTCGTCCTGTTCGGCAAGTCGGCCCCGGCCGCCGCCGACCTCATCTCCCTCCACATCTACCAAGCCAGCTTCGTCACCTGGAACTTCGGCACCGGATCGGCGATGTCCGTCCTGCTGCTGCTCTTCCTGCTCCTCGTCACCGCCGTCTACCTGCTCGTCACCAGCCGCGGAAGGAGCACGGCCGATGCCTGAGGCCCGACGCAGGTCCCCGCTCGCCCCGGCCCGCTCCTTCCAGGTGATCCGGGCGGTCTTCCTGACGCTGCTCACCGGCTTCGTCGTGCTGCCCGTCTACGTGATGATCACCAGCTCACTCAAGCCGCTCAAGGACGTCGCCGGAGCCTTCCACTGGATCCCCAGCGGGCTCACCGTCCGCCCGTACGCCGACATCTGGCACACGATCCCGCTCGCGAAGTACTTCGTGAACTCCCTCATCGTGGCAGGCTCGGCGACCGCCGCCTCCGTGGTCATCGCCGTCTTCGCGGCCTACGCCGTCAGCCGCTACCGCTTCCGCGGCAAGCGCCTGTTCACGGTCACCGTGCTCTCCACCCAGATGTTCCCGGGCATCCTCTTCCTGCTGCCCCTCTTCCTCATCTTCGTCAACGTCGGCAACGCCACCGGGATCGCCCTCTACGGCTCCCGCGCCGGGCTGATCCTCGCCTACCTGACCTTCTCCCTCCCCTTCTCCATCTGGATGCTCATCGGGTACTTCGACTCGGTGCCGCGCGACCTCGACGAAGCCGCCACCGTCGACGGCTGCGGCCCGCTCGGCGCACTCTTCCGCGTCGTGGTCCCGGCCGCGGTCCCCGGCATCGTCGCCGTCGCCGTGTACTCCTTCATGACCGCCTGGGGCGAAGTCCTCTTCGCCTCCGTCATGACCAACCAGGAGACCCGCACCCTGGCCGTCGGCCTGCAGGGGTACTCCACCCAGAACGACGTGTACTGGAACCAGATCATGGCCGCCTCGCTGGTCGTCAGCGTCCCCGTCGTCGCCGGGTTCCTGCTGCTCCAGCGCTACCTGGTGGCCGGCCTGACCGCGGGAGCCGTCAAATGACCATCGGGACCACCCGCGCCGAACCCCACCGACCCGGAAGGACCGTCGTGTCCGAGCCCCAGCCGATCGACCTCGCCGCGCTGCCCCGCGACTTCGCCTGGGGCACCGCGACCTCCGCCTACCAGATCGAGGGCGCCGCCGACGAGGACGGCCGTACGCCCTCCATCTGGGACACCTTCTCGCACACCCCCGGCAACACCGCGGGCAACGACCACGGCGACACCGCCTGCGACCACTACCACCGCTGGCGCGAGGACATCGCGCTGATGCGGGACCTCGGCACCAACGCCTACCGCTTCTCGGTCGCCTGGCCCCGCGTGGTCCCCGGCGGCGACGGCCCGGCCAACCCCAAGGGCCTGGACTTCTACGACCAGTTGACCGACGCCCTGCTGGCCGCGGGCATCGAACCCTCCGTCACCCTCTACCACTGGGACCTGCCGCAGACCCTCCAGGACCGCGGCGGCTGGCCCGAGCGCGACACCGCCGAGCACTTCGCCGCGTACGCCGCCCAGGTGGCCGAACGCCTCGGCGACCGGGTGACCCAGTGGGCCACCCTGAACGAACCCCTGTGCTCGGCCTGGATCGGCCACCTGGAAGGCAGGATGGCACCCGGCCTGACCGACCTGACCGCCGCCGTCCGCGCCTCGTACCACCTGCTCCTCGGCCACGGCCTGGCCACGCGGGCGATCCGAGCCGCCGCTCCGGCCGCCCGGATCGGCATCGTCAACAACCTCTCCACCGTCGAGCCCGCGCGCGACACCGACGCCGACCGCGCCGCCGCCCGTCGGATGGACGGCCACGTCAACCGCTGGTGGCTCGATCCGGTCCACGGCCGCGGCTTCCCCGCCGACATGCGCGAGGTGTACGGCGTGGAGCTCCCCGAACGCCCCGGCGACCTCGCCGCCATCGCCGCGCCGCTCGACTGGCTCGGCCTGAACTACTACTTCCCGCAGTACGTCACCGACGACCAGGCCGGCCCGGCCCCCCACGCCCGCCAGGTCGAGCGCCCCACCTCCCCGCGCACCGGCATGGACTGGGAGATCGACGCGAACGGCATCGAGACCCTGCTGATGCGCCTCACCGAGGAATACGGCGCCCGCCGCCTCTACGTCACCGAGAACGGCTCCGCCTACCCCGACACCGTCGCCCCCGACGGCACCGTCACGGACCCCGAGCGGACGGCCTACCTCGACGGCCACCTCGCCGCCTGCGCCCGCGCGGCCCGCCGGGGCGCACCGCTCGCGGGCTATTACGCCTGGTCCCTGCTCGACAACTTCGAATGGGCCTACGGCTACGACAAGCGCTTCGGCCTGGTCCACGTCGACTTCGCCAGCCAGCTGCGCACCGTCAAGGCCAGCGGCCGCCACTACGCCGCCGTCATCGAAGCCCACCGCGCCGCCCACCCCACCGGCTGAGCCGCCGTGCCCGCGCCCGCGCCCGCGCCGCGCCGCGCCCGCCCCGCTTCGGGGGACGGGCGCGGCGTTTCGTGGTGGGATGGGCCAGGAGGCGGTTCCACCAGCTCACGGAGAGGCGAGACGCATGTCCGAGGACAGCGAGGGCACCATGCGGGCGATGGCGTACGAGACGTACGGCGGGACGGAGGTGCTCACCGAGACCCGGCTCCCCGTACCCAAGGTCGGCCCCGGCGAGGTGCTGGTCCGCGTCAAGAGCGCATCGGTCAACCCCGTCGACTGGAAGATCATGGCGGGCGGCCTCGACGCGCTCATGGACGTCGTGTATCCGGTCGTCCCCGGCTGGGACGTGGCCGGCACCGTCGAGGTCGTCGGCATCGACACCCCCGAATTCGCCACGGGCGACGAGGTCATCGCCTACGCCCGCAAGGACTACGTGCACGGCGGAACCTTCGCCGAGTTCGTCACCGTGCCCGTCCGCGCCCTCGCGCACAAGCCGGCCTCCCTCGGCTGGGCCGAGGCCGCCGGACTCCCGCTGGCCGGGCTCACGGCGTACCAGCTGCTCACGCGCCTCGGCACCGGCAAGGACGACACCGTCCTCGTGCACGGCGCGGCGGGCGGCGTCGGTTCCTTCGGCGTCCAGATCGCCCGGGCGCTGGGAGCCCGGGTCATCGGTACGGCCTCGCCGCGCAACCACGACCGGCTGCGCGAGCTGGGCGCCGAGCCCGTCGCGTACGGGGACGGCCTCGCGGACCGGGTGCGCGCGCTGGCCCCGGACGGGGTCACCGTGGTCGCCGACTTCGTCGGCGGGGTCCTGGAAGCCACCCGGGCGGTCCTGGCCGACGGCGGGCGCCACGCCTCGATCGCCGACCCGGGCGTGCTGGGCGCCGGAGGCCAGTGGATGTGGGTGCGGCCCGACGGCGAGGCCCTCGCCGAACTCGGCCGGCTCGCCGACGCCGGACAGCTCTCCGTCACCGTCGCCAAGACCTTCCCGCTCTCCGAGCTGGCGGCCGCCTTCGCGCTCAGCCAGGACGGACACACCGCGGGCAAGATCGTCATCGAGGTCTGAGCCGGGCCCCGGCTCCGCGCGCATGACCGCGCGCCGCCCTGGCGGGGAGAAGGGGGCGGCGCGCGGGGTTCACCGTGTCGTGCCGGTCAGCGCGGGGATCAGGCGTACACGCCGAAGTGGAACAGCGAGTAGCCGTAGCCGGTGCCGCGCTGGGTCATGTCCAGGCGGACGTACCGCCCCGAGGCCGAGACGTCGAAGTCGTCGATACCGCCGTCCCCCGTGGACGTCGCGTACGCCGTACGCCAGCTCTGTCCGTCGTCGGAGACCTGGAGGGTGTACGCCTTGCCGTACGCCGACTCCCACACCAGCTGCGCGTGCCCCAGCTGCTTCACCGCGCCCAGGTCCACCTGGAGCCACTGCGGATCGGCCCAACTGCTGGCCCACCGCGTGTCGTTGCGGCCGTCCGTGGCCAGCGCCGCACCGCACGGGCAGCCGCCCCAGGTGTCGTTCTGGAAGGTGGAGGCGGTGGTCGGCCGGTTCAGCGCCACGTTCGTGCCCGCCACCGGCGGCGGGACGACCTTCACCGAGCGCTGCTCCACGCCCACGTTGCCCCGGCCGTCCTTGACCTTCACGTACAGGATCCACACGCCGGTCCTGGCCGGAGCCGTGGCCCTGATGGCGCCGTTGCCCAGGGTGCCCGAGGCCACCGAGACCAGACCGCTGCCCCCGTCGACGTACTTGCTGCCCCACAGCACCTCGTACGACAGGGCGTCGCCCTCCGGATCGGTCGCCGGGGCCTGGATGGTGATCTCCTTGCCCGCCGGTACGGCCGAGGCGTCGGCCACCGCGGGCACGGAGACGGTCGGCGGCAGGTTGTCCCCGGCCGTGTTCCCGCCGTACATCCGCTTCACCGCGTAGTACGCCTTGCGGCGCTCCCCGGCGGGGGTCAGGTTGAACCAGTGCCCGCCGAAGTCGTATTCGGTGCCGTAGTGGAAGACGGTCGCGCCCAGCGCCACCCCCCGGTGGCCCGTGACGCAGTTCCACGCGTTCGTGTAGCCGTCGGCCATGGCCTGGTCGCCGACCTGCTTCGGTACGCCGTTCGCGTCGTTCGGCACCTCCCACTCACCGGCCGGACCGGTCTCGGTGATGATGTAGGGCTTGGTGTAACCGCCCTGCTCCCAGGCCTGCTTGACCCCGCAGACCTCCTTGTAGGAGTTGACGGCGTACAGGTCGAGGTCGGGGGAGTTGCGCTTGTAGTAGGTCCAGGCACCGACCCACGCGTCGGTGGAGGTGACCGGGTGGTTGGCGTCGATGCGGTGGATGGCCTTCGCCACATCGTTCACGAAGGTCGTGTAGGCGCCCCGCTGGTTCTCCAGCTCGGTGCCCGAGTAGCAGTTCTGCAGGCCGAGGACCGATTCGTTGCCGACGTTCCACATGAGGACGCCCGGGTGGTCCCGGTAGGTCTGCACCCACTTGGTGAACTCGGTGAGCATGGTGTTCTTGTACGTCGTGTCCGTGATGTAGTTCGTGCAGCCGCCGCTGCCCGGGCCGCCGCCCGGCTGGAGCCAGAAGCCCGCGACGACCTTGATCCCGTTGGCCGCCGCCGCGTCGAACAGCTGACGGCTGCTCGCGTCGGTGCCCCAGGTACGGATGGTGTTGGCGCCCAGCGATTTCACGTCGGGCAGCAGGCGTGCCGCGTCGGCCGGGGAGGGACCCCAGGTGACGCCCTTGACCTGGTACGGCGAACCGTCCACCTGGAGCTGCCAGTTGCCCTGGGAGCCGGTCACCTTGACCGCGCTGCCCGCGGCGTGCGCGGGAAGGGCGGGCAGGATGGTGACGGCTCCGGCGAGCAGGGCTGCCGCGGTGAGGGTGCGCATGCGGGAGAGCATGCAGGAACCTCCTTGGAGGGGGTGGGGGAGGGGACCCGCCCCGGGCGGACCGACCGGCCGGGGCGGGGGAGCCGGGGAGTGGCTAGGGCAGGCGGTAGTCCGGGCCGAGTACGGCGCCGGCCGCGGGGTGGGTCTCGTCGTAGCCCCGGGCGTTGCACTGCAGGCCGCCCTTGATGCAGTGCTCGACGAGGGCGTTCAGGGTCCGGTCGTCCCACGCGTTGAAGAAGTCGTAGTGGAAGGTGTGCCCGGCCCCGCTGGAGAGCCGCACCTGCGACATGTCGCCGCTGACCGGGAAGGCCATCTTGAACTCGATCATCGGCAGGGCCACCGGGTGGTCGGCGGGACAGACGTTGTCGTTGGTGCCGGGCTTCACGACCGGGTAGGCCATGTGCGCCTTGTGGTCCGGTGTGTCGAGGTTCTTGCCGTCCCAGCAACTGGGCGCCTGCATACGGATGTTGAGCTGGGTGCCGGCCGGGCAGTTCGCCGGGAACTCGACGTTCTTGAAGCTGTCCCCGCACTCCCAGCCCTCGACCCAGCCCTTGTGGGCCCGGAATTCGGCCGCGGTCTGGGTCGGGCTGCCGACGACGAACCGCAGGCCCTTGGGGAAGGGCCGCACGCTGGTGTAGTCGGTGACGCCCGTCTTGTAGTAGATCACCTGCGGCCCGGTGGGCAGCACCGGCCGGCTGCCGTTGTAGAGCGTCGGCATCCAGTACCCGGACAGATCTCCGGGCGCCTTGCAGGCGGTACCGCCGCCGCTCAGGGAGGCCGTGGTGCTGAAGGCGTCCGTCGTGGTGTTGCCCATGAACGTGTGGTTGTGGGAGGCGCCGGGGCGGCCCGCGAACACGATCGGGTCGTCCGGGGCGGTCCTGCTGACCGCGCAGTTGGCCTGGAACTCGTGGAAGTACCGGTCCGGTGGGTTGTTCCAGGACGGTGTCACCCCGGTGACCTGCGGTACGGCGGGAATGTAGCCGTCGCCGTCCGGATCGTCGCCCCCGGCGACCGGGGCCACCTGGGAGTGGTCCATGGACATGTGGGCGGAGGCGCCGGACGTGCCGGAGTCGGGCGATGCCTGCGCGGTCAGGGTGGTCAGCCCCAGACCGGCGGCGGCCGTCACGGCGCAGGCGACGGAGACCAGGAAGGCGGACAGGGCCCGCGAGTGGAGTTTCATCGGTTCACAGCTCCTTCGAGGAGGTGGGAGAGCGCTCTCTCGGATGGCCCGGAAAACGCGGGGCGGCCGCCCGGCCGCCCCGCGTCCTGCGGGGGTCAGGGGTGGATCAGGGGAACGAGACGACGGTGGACGGGGTGGTCGACGTACCCGACGTCGGGGCGCCGGTGTTGTTGATGACGTGCTCGTACTGGCCGTTGCCGCCGAGCGAGACCACGAGCAGGTCGTGGAACTTCACGCCGGGCTTCACCGGCACCTCGAAACCGTGGTCCTGACGGATCGTCGGATCGACGTTGTAGTAGCAGTAGCTGCCCAGGCCCCAGCCCTCGTGGGTGGTCACCGAGTCCGCGACCTTGTACGCCGCGAATCCCTTGACCGAACCGTTCTGCACGGCGGCCTGGTTGGGGGCGTCGTACGCCTTCTCGTTCTGGAAGAAGATCGTGCGGCCGCGGTCCCCGTTCCACTCCACGTCGTACTTGTTGAAGTGCTCGACGAACAGGCCGGTCGCCAGCACGTCGGCGCCGTTGACCCGGAGGCCGTAGTCGGAGCGGTTGGTCTCCCAGCCCACCCCGTCGCCGTGGTCGGCACGCCAGATCCAGGTGTGGTCGACGATCGTGCCGCGGTTGTTGATCACCATGCCGGCCGTGGCCTTGCCCGCGCCCGCGCCGCCGACCCGGATGAAGACGTCCTGGACGGTGGTCGGGTTCGCCGCGTGGTCCGTGGTGGTGCCGGCCGGGCCGACCTCCAGCAGGCTGGGCGAGTTGACGGTGCCCGCGTCGATGAGGAAGCCCGCGAGCTTGACGCCGTCCACGTCGGCCACCTTCATCGCGGTCACCCCGTTGTCCGGGACGATCGTGGCGAGGCCGAGGCCCAGTACCACCGTGTCGGGGCGGTTGACCTGGATGGTCTGGTTCACGTGGTAGACGCCGGGGGTGAAGAGCAGGTGCAGGCCCTGGGTCAGCGCCTGGTTGATGGTCGCCGCGCTCGCGCCCGGCTTGACGACGTAGAACTGGCTGAGCGGGATCGAGGTGCCCTGCGGCGCGCCGTTGCCCCAGGAAGTGCCGCGCGCGTTCACGCGCTTGGCGGGCACGAACACCTTGTACTCGGACCCGTCCAGGTACAGGAAGGGCTTCTCGCGGGAGACGGGCGTGGTGTCGAGCGTGGTGTAGCGCGGGTCGGGGAAGCTCTGCGCGGGCGCGCCCACGGTGCCCGAGAACACCTGGTTCCACACCGAGTTGTTCCACCCGCCGATCGAGCTGTCCCGGGTGTACCACTGCTGCTGCGAGTAGTTGCCGACCTGGCCGTCTATCTTCGAGTCGGCGATGTACCCGCCGGAGGCCCAGCCATAGCCGTTGGGGGCGAGGTTGAGGCCGCCCTTGACGTGCATCCGGCGGAACGGCGCGGCCTGCGCGACGGCCCAGCGGTCGGTGCCGTTGACCGGGTTGAGCGCGAGGTTCTCGGCCGAGCGCCAGAAGTTCTGGGTGGCGTTGCCGCCGAACCAGCCCGCGTCCACGGTCACGTCACCGTTGATCGTGGTGTCGTCCGGGTTGAGGCCGAGGCCCGAGATCGAGGTGTAGAAGCCGATCTGGGCGTTGAGGCCGTTGTAGGTGCCCGGCTTGAACAGGAACTGGTAGCGCCCGGAGCCGAATTGGGCCGACTCCTGCTGCGCGAAGACCTGGTCCAGCCTGGCCTGGATGTTCGGCGTCGACGGATCGAAGACGATCACGTTGGGGCCGAGGTCGCCGCCGCCGGGGAGGGTCGGGCCGGTGCCCCCGGCGGTCCCGTAGACCTGGAACTCGAAGAGCGAGTAGCCGTATCCGGTGGCGCGCTGGGTGCCGTACACCCGGACGTAGCGGGCGGTGCCGCTGATGTCGTGGGTCTGGACCCCGCCGGTGCTCGCGGCGGTGGAGTAGGCGGTGCTCCAGTTGGTGCCGTCGGTGGACAGCTCGACCCGGTAGGCCTTTCCGTACGCCGTCTCCCAGCGCAGCACGACCTGGCTGACCTGGGCGGGCGCGCCCAGGTCGACCTGTATCCACTGGGGGTCGGCGAACTGGCTCGACCAGCGGGTGTTGTTGTCCCCGTCGACGGCGGCGGCGGCCGGGGTGCCCGCGCCCTCGATGCTGGAGGCGGTCGCGGGCTTGCCCTGGGAGAGCAGGGCCGGAGCCGCCTGGGCCGCGGCGGCGGGGAGCAGCATGAGCAGGGCCGCGACCAGCACGGCGGCGAGCGCCGCCGCGGAGAGCCGCGGCGGCCGATCGGAGAGCAAACGCATGGGGGGACTCCTGACGTCGTGGATCCGGGGGGATCGAAGCGTGAGTGAACTGCCCCCGGGTGAGGCCGTCAAGAGGTTCCGCGTTCATGAACTGAAGATCGGTTGGGGCGTCAAATGCGTGGCAGCCCTGTGAACTTGGGGTTTCTTCAATCCTTGTGAAAAGTATTGACGAAAAAAGTCACGAGCGCTTGGCTGAGGCTCCCGACGGCCCCGTCCGGCGGCGCCCAGGCGGTGCCGCGACCGTGTTCCGGCCGGGCCCGAAGAGACCGGGAGGCCTGCTGTGCGCACTGCGTTCTGGAAACGACGGGTGTTCGGGAAATGGCGGCACTGTCCCCTTTGTGGGGAACAGTGCCTTCGCTACTTGTCCGGTGTGGGTACGTCCCCGCCCGCGACCCGCACCACCTCGACACCCGGCAGCCCGCCTGCCCAGCGCCCGGCGACCGCGCCGAACCGGTCGGCGTCGGGCGGGGCCGCGCCCAGACCGATCGCGTACCGGACGCTCCCCGGCGCCGACGGGAAGGGCCGCGGCCAGGCATGCGCGTCCGCCACCCCGGCCTCCTCCAGCGCGGTGAGCAGCGCCCGCATCCGGCCCCGGACCCGCCCCAGGTTCGCCCCGGACTCCGGGTCCGGGGCGTCGTGCACGGTGACCACGGCCCAGGCCGCGTGCCGCCGGTGCAGCGGGGGCACCTCGAGCAGGGCGGGCCAGGGACCCGGGCCGCTGTCCGTGATCTCCCACGCCCGGTACAGCTCCCGCACCAGAAGATCGCGGAAGCCCGGGCCCACTTGGGCCGTGCAGGTACGCACCGGTGCGGAGGGGGTCAGGACCGTCACGGGCGCGCTGGTCGCGCCGGTCGCGCTGGGCGCGTGGCCGGCGTCGGTCCCGTGGTCCGCCGCGACCCCGTGGTCGGCTCCGCCGTCGTGGTCCGCCCCGTTCCCGTGGTCCGCTCCGACCCCGCCCGGCAGGGCCACCGGCAGGCGCCAGTCCCAAGCCGCCCAGTCGCCGAAGAACTCCCTCAGCAGCGCGTCGCCGGACAGGCCGGCGGCGCCCTCGCCGCTCACCGTGCGTGCGGCCAGGGCCGCCCAGGCCAGCCCCGGAAGCCCGCCGAAGGGCGCCGAGTCCAGCCCCCGGGCCCGGGCCCACTCCTTGACCCGCCGGGCCAGCTCCGCGAAGGCCGCGCGGCGCTCCGGGCCCACGGCCGCGCGCACCGCCTCGGCGTCGCTCACCGCGCTCAGGGCGATGGCCGCGCTCTCGTCCAGCCCGGCCCGCCGGGCCACCGCCCGGCCGGGCTCGACCCCGGCGGCCGCCACGACCGCGAGGTCCACGTCCAGGGCGCCGACGCGGAGCCGCAACCCGGGGACGCGGGCCCCGCGCACCTCCCGGACCCGGACCGCCTCGGGAAGCGCGGTCACCACCCGCTCGCGCAGCCGCGCGGAGTCCAGTGGCCCCGCCAGCGCCGCCACCAGGTCCAGGTCCGCACCGGGCAGCGCGCAGCCCATCCGGCGCGACCCGGCGACCTCCACGACCCCCTCGGGCAGCGCCCGCGCGAGCCGCTCGGTGACGGACCGGGCCAGGCCGTCGAGGTCGGCCGGGCCGCCCGTGCCGTCCGGGTCACCGGTGCGCTCCGTGCGGTCCGTGCCGCCCGTGCCGACGTTGCCGTACGTGCCGTCCGCGTCATCCGTGCCGTCCGGGTCGGGCGACGGGTTCGGGGTGCCGGGGGTGCGGGAGACGGCCGCGGCCCGGGGGCCGTCGTACTCCTCCGGCAGCCATCGGACCTCGCCCGTTCCCAGGGCCACCGTGAACCGCACCCGCATCGGCTCCTCGCCCCGCCGGGACAGCACGGCCAGCGAACCGACCCGCATCGCCGCCGTCGCCCCCGGGGCCCCGTCGAGCAGGGCCGCGCACCGGGCGGCAGCGGTCCGGGGGTCCGTACTCCGGCCCAGCGTCAGGTGCGGTGTGAAGCCCTCGGCGCGCCCCCGGCAGCCGGGGAACCGGCGCACCAGCGCCGCCCGCAGCTCCTGCCAGGGCGCCTCGCCGTCCGCCGCCGGGTCCAGCCACACCGTGGCGTCCTCGCGGTGCCCGAAGGTGTGCACCCCGGCCGCACGCGCGGTGAAGGCGGGCACCCCGGCGGCGGCCTCGGCCAACAGCGGAGCGGCCCGCTCGAGCGCGGCCTCCGGTACGAACCCGAACAGCAGGTTCACGTGCGGCGGCCAGCGGTCCACCTGCGGATCGAGCTCCCGGCGCAGTTCCTGGACGGCCGGCCACAGCTCCTCGGGCGGGATCCAGGCCACGGCGGTCCGCGCGGTCGGCGCGGCGTCGAGCACGGCCCCGACGTCCGCAGGGACCGCCGGGACCGTCGCGACGGCCGAGTCGGACCGGGCGGGCGCGGTTCCGGGCCCGGTGAGGTCCAGCTCCGCCTCCACCCCGAAGTGGTCGGACAGGAACAGCCCGTCGGAGGTGGCGGGCCGCTCGCCGCGCAGGGCCGCCCCGGCCACCCGTGCCCCGCCGCGCAGCAGGATCCGGTCCAGCCGGGCGGCGCGCCCGGTCAGCGAGCCGATGGCGGCCAGCGGATTGACCGACGGATCGAAGGTCGCGGTGGTGTCCCCTTCCCCGTGTACGTCGGCCCACGCGTCCCGCAGCCCGAGCGCCCCCGCGGGCCCCTCGGCGCCCCCGCGCCCGTCGTTGAAGTCGCCCATCAGGACCACCTGGCCGTCGACCCCGGCCAACCCTGCGGCCAGCCGGGCCAGTTCGGCCGCGCGGCGGCCCGCGCCATCCGTGGAGTGGTCGCTGCTCAGATGGGTCGCGGCGACCACGACCGGGCCCGCCGCCATCTCCACCGTGACGGCGGTGACGCCCTTGTGGGGTCCCAGGGAGTGAACCCCCGCCTCCCGTACGGGAATCCGGCTCAGCAGCAGCAGCCCGGTGTCGGCCACGTCCCGGCCGCCCGGCGCACCGCCCAGCGTGTAGGACGCCCGGACCCAGGGCTCCGCCAGGATCATGTCGAGCAGCCGCGGCTCGACCTCCTGCAGCGCGATGACATCGGCGTCGGCCGCCGCCAGTTCGGCGAGCAGCAGCGGGCGCCGCCGCGCGGTCTCGATGAGCGGGCCGTCGTAACGGTCCCACAGGGTGTTCCAGGTGAGCAGGCGCACCGAGGTGACAGTCGAGGGCGCGGTGCGCTCGGTGGGGGCCCAGCCGCGCGCGGGATCCCAGGCGTGCGCCGTGCGCGCCGTGAAGAACGGCGCGCGCAGCAACCGGGGGGCGCGCGCCCGCCCGGCTCCCGAGGATTCGACCCGGTCCACGCCGGTGGCCCGGTCCCACACGAGCTCGCCTTCCGCTTCGACGAACAGCACCCGGTGCCAGGGGATGTCGCCGCCCGGTACGAACGAGGGCAGCGCGACCCGCTTGGGCTCGGCCCCGCGCTGGAGCAGCCCCAGCACGAACCGCGCGGGGTCGAACCGGGGGTCCCAGCGGACCTGGTGGTACAGCTCCTCACTGGTCCGCATCACGCCACCCCGCCGTCGCGCGAGCCGCCGTCGCGCGAGCCGCCGTCGCGCGAGCCGCCCTCGACCGGACCGCCACTGAACGGACGGCCGTTGAACGGATCGTCGTCGAACGGGCTCCCGTCGTGGAGGCCGCCCGCCGTGTCCTCGACCGTGCCGCCCGCCCCGATGTACCAGGTCCGGTGGGCCTGTCCGGGGTACGGCGGGCTGAACCGGTGCAGCTGGGAGTCCAGCACCGCGGCCGGTACCGGATGCGCGCGCGTGCCGTTGCGCCGCCGCAGCGTGGCCTCGTCGGCCAGTACCACGGCCTGCGTCACCAGCGCGTCTCGGCGGCGGGCCACCGCCCCGACCAGGTTGCGCTGCTGGGCCACCAGCGAGGTGGCGTCCCACACCACCGTGCCGCCGGCCGCGAGCGCGGCGTCGAGCCGGTCCAGCCCCTCCCGCAGCACCTCGCCGTTGGCCCGCTGATCCGTACGCGCCCCGCGCGCGGAGCGCAGCTCGTCCAGCGAGACGTAGGCGTCGACCCCGGTGAGCGTCCGCCCGAAGGTGCTCTTTCCGCTGCCCGACGGCCCGACCAGCTGGATCAGCCGGGGGAACTCCCCGTCGCGCCACCGCCAGGTCGCCGCCACCGCCTCCTCGACACCGCCGACGCGGCCCTCGGCCCACGCCTGGCGCGCCCCCGCCCAGCACCGGTCCGCCGCCTCGGGGCCGAGCCCCGACAGGGCTTCCCGCAGCCCCGAACGCAGCGGCCCGTACGGCTCCTCGCCGAGCAGCCCCGCCTCCTCCGCGCACAACGCGGACCACTCCACGCACTCGCGCGCCCCGGCGCCTTCCGCGTCGGCGCGCGCCCCCGCCACCGCTCCAGCGACCGCGTGCAGCACCCCGAGATCGGCGGCGGCGGTCATCCCCGCCAGCCCGGCCCGGCGTTCCTCCTCGGGGAACGGCAGGTGCAGCCTGCCCTGGAGCCCGACGAGATCCGCCACCCGGCGCGCGAGCGGCAGTCCCAGTGCCCCCGCGAGCCGGGACGCGAGCAACCCCCGGTGCGCGTCGTGCAGCGCGGCGGCGAGCACCCCGGCCAGCCGGGCGTCCCCCGACCGCCCCAGCACGTCGAGGCGCGCGACGGCCTCGGCGACCGTCTCCGCCTGAACCTGCGCGTGCGGCCGAGTCTGCGCGTGGTCTGTGCCGTCCGGGCCGTCCGTGCCACCCGTGTCGCCCGGGCCCGGCATCCCGGCGGCGGACAGCAGGGCCGGTACGTCGGGCGCCGCGCCCGAGCGCACCGCCCACAACGCGGCGGCCGGGCCGAGACCGTTCTCCACCACGGACGCGAACATCCAGTGCGTGTCGGTCTGCACATGACCCCCGCGCACCCACTTGGCCACGTGCCGCGCGAAGGCCGTCCGGTCGAAGCCCGCCACGGAGCGCACGACGTAACCCTCCTGACGGTTCGTGTCGAGCTTCAGCTTGCGCAGCGCGCGCTCGGCCGACGCGTCCAGGACGCCCCGCCACAGCACGCGCGGCACCGGCACGCCGAGTCCCGTCAGGAACCGCACCGTTCGGTCCCAGTCGAGGCAACGGTCGCCGTCCCAGACGGAGAAGCCGTAGAACCAGCTGTCGAGCGCGTCGTAGGGGAGGGAGTGGCGCGCGTAGAGGTTCTCCCCGCAGATCCGCCAACCGGCCGGGATCCCGGAGCCGATGCGCCCCTGCAGGGCCTTCACCCAGGCGCGCGAGGGGTGGTGGGCGGAGTCGAGGGAGCGCGCGTGCAGACCGTCGGCGTACAGGGTCGTGTTCTCCCCGTCGAGCTTCTCGGTCACCACGACCTCCTGCCCGGCGAGCCCGGGCAGCCCCGACAGGTCACCGGCCCGGATGTCGTCGGGCGTGGCCCCGGGGGACCACGGGAGGTGCGGCGTGCGGGGATAGTGGGTGCGCATGATCCGCTCCGGTCGGTGGCGTGGTCCCGTCACTGTAGGAACCCGCGCCGGACCGATCTACCGATTATCCCCCGTCAGTGGCCGTACCGGACCCCGCCAGCGGTCGTACCGGACCCTGTCAGTGGCCGTACTGGTCCGCGCACAGCTGGGCGATCGACGGCGACACCGTGCCCTTGGCGGCGGCACAGAGCGGCGCCATGTCGGACGCGCGCCCCGGTGCGGGCCGGGCGTGCGGACGGGGCCGGGTCCGCGGGCCGCGGACCTTCGCCGGGGCGGGTTCGTGCGCCTTCCCGGACCGCCGCGGCGCTCTCCGTCGACCCTCGTCCTCCCCGTCCTCACCGTCCGTCCCGTCCTCCCGGGCCGCGGGCCGGGCCGGCGCGGGCTGAGCGGCCCCGGGCGACTCGGGCGAGGGCGCCGTCGGCGACCCGGCCGGCTGCCCCGGCTGCTCCGGCAGCCGCCCGAGGGGCAGCGCAGGCTGCGGGGAGGGCGTACGGACGACCACCACGTGGTCCCGCGCCGGGGCGGCCGGAGCCGCCGGTGTGACCGTCATACATCCGGTGCACCCGGCACCGAGGACGAGCACGGCAAGAGACAGGGGCAGGACCCGGCGCGGTTGCATCCGCCCACCCTGCCGCATGCGGGGGCCCGGGCCCGCGTCCCGTCACGCGTACGGGTGAGCGCGGCCCGGTGCGCTCACCGGGTCCGTCGGCCGTGGCCCGTCGGCTCGTCCGTCGGCCGTGGTCAGCCGCGGCCGCGGGCGCGCGGGGTGGTGGCGAGCCGCGGCGCGTGTTCCAGCGGTCCGCGGTGCAACGGCGAGTGGGCCCAGGCCCGTTGCCAGCCCCAGGCCGCGGCCACCTACGGGATCGGCGGCGGGACGTCGCACAGCCGCCCCAGCGCCATGCCGACGAGCACGTACGGGAGATGGGTGACAACGGGATACGCGCCGGTCAGCAGCAACCCGCGCAGGACGTCGCCGAGTCCGGCCCAGCCGCGCGCCAGGTCCGTGAGGCCGGGCACCGCGCTCCGGCCGGAGACGGCGACCCCGAAGAGCGGACCGAGGACGTACGAGAGCAGCGGACCGGCCGCCACGCTCAGGGCCCCGACCACGGTGAGCGCCTTCGTGGAGAGGCGGGTGAAGGGCTCGGCCGCGAGGAAGTAGAGCGCGAAGAAGGCCAGGATCACCAGGATTCCGGGCCAGAGCGCGGCCGGGGACAGGCCGAGCGCGGCGAGCACCGCGCCGCGGATCAGCAGCGGACGCAGCCGCCCCGGAACCGGGCCCTCCGGGCCGGTGCGCCGCCGCTGGGCGAGGGCCGGGGATCATGCTCAGGTAGAGGTCGAAAGTGGAACAAAGGTTCCGTTTCGACCGCAGCTCGTCTGGACGGGCCGGAGGCTTTCACGCCTGCCGACCCGCGCCCGAAAGCTAGCAAGGAGCACATAACCGGGTAATAAATGGTCACGGCCCAGGAGTAAATCGGCAGGTCGCGCGCGGAAACGAGCTCCCCCGTGCTCCGGGCGCACGCCGTGCGCGCGATGCCGTAACCCGCGGCCCGTACGCGCTGTTGCACAAACGCCGGGACCGACGCGACGAGGCCGACCCGGCGGCCGCCTCCCACCCACGGTGAACGGAGTACCGATGCCGCAGCTGACCGACACGGACCACGCGGACCACACGGAGCGGGCGGAACACCGGGAGGGCATGGACCACCGGGAAGGTATGGACCGTGCGGGCGGGACGGACCGTGCGGGCGGGACGGACGGCGCGGCGGACCGCGCGATCCCGGAGGGCCGGTCCGAGGTGGTCACCGACACGTGGATGACGCCCGCCGAGTACGGCGCCTCGCGCGCCGCGCTCTGGAGCGCGGCATGCGTCCTCGTCACCGACCCCGACGGGCGGGTCCTCGTCCAGACGGTGGACTACCGGCCCGACCGGCTGCTGCCCGGCGGCGCGGTCGACGCGGGCGAGGCGCCGTCCGCGGCGGCCGCCCGGGAGGTGTACGAGGAACTCGGCATCCGGGACCACTACCCGCACGGCCTCGCCGTGGACTGGATCCCGGCCGACGCCCCCGGATTCGAACCGGAGATGCGCTTCCCCGGTGAGATCCTGCACGTCTTCGACGGCGGCACCTGGAACGCCGAACGGATCGCCGCCATCCGCCTGCCAGCCCAGGAGATCACCGGCGTCCACTTCGCCGAACCGGCCGATCTGCCCGGGCTGATGCACCCCGGCGACGCGCGGCGCGCACTGTCCGCGCTGCGGGCCCGCATCGACGGCGGCGGCCCCGTGCTCCTGGAGGACGGGTGGCCCACCGCGCCGGGCGCGCTCGACCGGCTCGGCGCGCTGCGCACCCGGCGCGCCCCGCAGCGGGGCGCCTGGTGCGCGGAGCCGGCGCCGCAGGCCCTGGCGGTCCACGACCGGGCGGCCTGGCTGTTCGCCCCCGACGGGCGGGTGCTGGTGCTGATCGCCCACGCCACGGGTTCCGCGCGGCTCCCGGACCTCGCTCCCGAGCTGGTCACCTCCGCCCCCGAGCCGCTGGGGCACCTGCGCGAGGAGGACGGCGTACGGATCCGCCACGTGGCCCGGCTCCACGCGCTCGGCCCGGCCGACGACCCGGCGTACGCCCGCCTGCTGGCCACCCCCGAACAGGTCCGGGACCTCTGCGACTGGGGCCCCGGAGCGGCGGACCAGCTGAGCGCCGTCCACGCGGCCCGTACCCGTCTTGGCCTTCCCCGCTCCCCGCGCCGCCCGGTCACGGAGCTCGCGCCGGAGGGTTTCGCCTGGTGAGACCCGTGTCCCGGGCCGCCTGCACCCGTGCCCTGTGCCCCGTGCCGGGATGCGAACCGCGACCTGTCTCGGCGGGGTCCGGGAAGCCCGGGATAGTTTCAGTGGCCACGCGTCAGGGAGGCGCTGGAACGCGAAAGGCGCGCTCCGGCGAGCTGTGCGCCGTGCGGGGACGGTAACGGGAACGGGAACGGGAACGGGAACGGGGACGACGGTATGGGCAGGACGCTGGGAGAGATCCTCGACGCGGCGGCACGCGGTCAGTTCCCGCCGCCGGACGGCGGGACCACGATCGTGGCGCAGGAGAGGCACCGGGATGCCGGGGTGATCGCCTTCACCGCGCATTCCGTGATCTTCACCGACGAGGACCCCGCATGGGTACGGTCGACCCTGGCCGGCCTCGACTGCGACGGCCTGGCCGCCACGATGAACCCCCGCTTCCTGGCCGCCTTCCTGGACCGCACCGGCCGTCGGCACGACACGACCGACCTGATGACGGTCGCCGACCCGCTGCCGGGGGAGCCGCCGCTCGAGCTGCGGGAACTCGCCGACCGGGACCACCCCCGGGTGGTCCGGGCCCGGGCCCGGCGTGACGACGTACGCGTATGGGCCGCCGACGGCGGGGTCGTGGTCCTCGGCCGCGGGGTCGCGGGCCGCTGGGAGACCGCGATCGAGGTGGACGAGACCGTCCGGCACCGGGGCCTGGGCCGCGCCCTGGCCACCGCCGCCCGGCACCTCGTGCCCGGGCGCGCGCCGGTCTGGTCGCAGCAGGCGGTCGGCAACGCCCGCAGCATCCGCGCCTTCCAGGCCGCCGGTTTCCGCCCGGTGGGCTCCGAGGCGCTCCTGATCGCCCGCTGACCTCCCTTCGCCGATGGCCGACGGCCCGCTGGTTGATCGCCGGCTGACGGATCGCCCGCCGGAGACCTGGCGGCTGACTGACCGCGGGCCGGTTGATCGCCCGCTGGCCGATCGGCTGCAGGTTGCCTCTCCGGCCCCCGCGGCCAGTCCCCGATCGCCCGCCCGACGGCCCGCTGATCGCCCGCCGGCCGACCCCTGGTGCCGCCGCCCCACCGTGCGAGTCGCCTTCCCGCTGCGAGGCGTTGCCTCCCGCCGCGCGGCCGGGCCCCACGACCAGGGCTGACCTCCCGCCGTGCAGCCATGCTTCCCGTCCGCGAAGTGGACCCCTGGCATCCGTCGCGCTGGGCCCCGCGGGGCCCGTTACCCACGGTGGTGCGGCAGCTACACGACGCCCCGGCCCATGGATCATGGCATTCGCCGCACCGGCCCCCCGGCGCGGGTGGTGCCGGGCTCGGCCGGGCACTGCCGATCGGGCGGGGTTCGCGAGTGCGACGGCAAGCCGTTTCCGCGGGCCCCGCGGCCACGGGAACCGGCTGTCCCCGGCACGCCCCACGCGCACGTGTGCCCTGGTCAGACCGCCCGTGTCCGGGACGCCCACCGGCCCGGCCGGGCCCGTCCCAAAGGGCGCGCGCCGCCCGTTCCCGGCGCGCACCCCCGCCTCGGATCCGCCCCGGATCCGTGCCGCTGCGCAACTGCCCAAGCGGCACGATTGATTCCCTCTTTATCCCTCGTGTTCCTCCTCGGCTCCTCCACAGCCTCGTCATGTGCCCGTCCTGTGGTCTAAGGTCTGGCTACCCGGCCAGGTGTCAGTGCTGATTCCATGCCATATCCCCGGAGGACGACTCTCCATGTCGCAAGCTGCGCGTCTCCCTCTCACCGACCCCGAAGTGCTGCCCGCGGCACCGGTTCCCACGGGGTTCACGGACGTGAAGGGATGGTTCTGGAACGTCGACCAGTTGCTGTTCGACTGGTTCCTGGGGCACCAGAACGCCGACGCCGAACACCGTGGTGACCTGCTGGAACTCGGTGCCTACATGGGCAAGAGCGCGATATTCATGGGCGGTTACCTGCGCGAGGGCGAGGGCTTCACCGTCTGTGACCTCTTCGACTCGCCCGCCGAGGACGAGTCCAACCTCCAGGAGACGCGGTCCTCGTACGCGTCGCTGACCCGCCAGGCGTTCGAGGCCAACTACCTCGCCTTCCACGAGGAGTTGCCCACCGTCATCCAGGCACCCACCTCCGTGATCGGCGACCGGGTGCGTGCCGCCAGCTGCCGCTTCATCCACGTCGACGCCTCGCACCTCTACGAGCACGTGTACGGGGATATCGAGGCCTCCCGCAAGGTCGCGGCGCCGGGCGCTGTCGTGGTGTTCGACGACTACCGCTCCGAGCACTGCCCGGGCGTCGCCGCCGCGGTCTGGGGGGCGGTCACCTCCGCCGAGCTGCGCGTGATCTGCGTGTCCGGCACGAAGCTCTACGCGACCTGGGACGACCCCGCCCCGCTGCAGAAGGCCCTGCGCGCGTGGCTGGAGGGCCGCGAGGACCTGTGGCACGGCATCGACCAGGTCGCGGGCGCCCCGCTGGTGCGCATCGGTGGCCAGAAGGCGGTCGCCCCGCCGGCGCCGCGGCCGCTGCGGGCACCCGAGGTCCCCGTCCTCGCGGCGATCCCCGCCCAGCCGAAGGCCGTGGCGCGCTCGAAGCGGGTACGCCGCCTCGCGAAGGACCTGCTGCCGCCCATCGTGACGCGAGCGATCGTAGCCAAGCGCCGCCGCTGACCGGGCCGCCGCAGCCCCGGGCCGCCGTTGAGCTGGGCACTCGCGGCCTCGGGCCGCCGCCGCACCGGCCCGCCCCGCTCACGCGAAGAGGCCGGGTGCGCATCGCGCACCCGGCCTCTTCGCACCCCGGAGGATCAGACTCCGCGGCGCACCCGCGCGGCCGCCCGCGCCTCGGCGGCCTGCCGGGCCTCGGTGGTCTTGCGGGATTCCTTGGCCTTGCCGCCCGGCCGACCCGGCCGGGTGCCCATGCCGCGGAAGGCGAGGGTGCTGTTGGCCTTCCCGCCCTTCCCGTCCTTGCCGCCGTCGGCGGGCGCGGCCCCGGCCAGCGGAACGCCGGAGGGCTTCTTCGCCCCGGTGATCTTGCTCAGCAGCGCGTCGCCCGACCGCACCTGGGTGATGGTGGGCCGGATCTTCGCGTCGGCCAGCAGCCGCGTCATGTCACGGCGCTGGTTCGGCGTGACCAGCGTGACGACCCGGCCGGACTCGCCCGCGCGCGCCGTACGGCCGCCGCGGTGCAGGTAGTCCTTGTGGTCGGCGGGCGGGTCGACGTTCACGACGAGATCGAGGTCGTCGATGTGGATGCCGCGGGCGGCGACGTTGGTGGCGACCAGCACGGTCACCGCCCCCGTCTTGAACTGCGCCAGCGTGCGGGTGCGCTGCGGCTGCGACTTGCCGCTGTGCAGGCCCTCGGCCCGTACGCCGTTGGCCCGCAGGTGCCGGGTGAACTGGTCCACGCCGTGCTTCGTGTCGAGGAACATCAGCACGCGCCCGTCACGGGCGGCGATCTCGGTGGCGGTCTCGTACTTGTCGGCGGCGTGGATGTGGAGCACGTGGTGCTCCATCGTCGTCACCGTGCCGACCGAGCGGTCGACCGAGTGGACGACCGGGTCCTTGAGGTACGTGCGGACCAGCTGGTCGACGTTGCGGTCGAGGGTGGCCGAGAAGAGCATCTTCTGGCCGTCGTGGTGCACCTGGTCGAGGATCTCGGTGACCTGCGGCATGAAGCCCATGTCGGTCATCTGATCGGCCTCGTCGAGCACCGTGATCTTGACCCGCTCCAGGTGGCAGTCGCGCCGCCCGACCAGGTCGCTGAGCCGCCCCGGGGTGGCCACGACGATCTCGGCGCCGGTCTTGAGGGCGCCGACCTGGCGGCCGATGGACAGTCCGCCGACCACCGTGGCCATGCGCAGCTTCATGGCGTCCGCGTACGGCGTCAGCGCCTCGGTCACCTGCTGGGCGAGCTCACGGGTCGGTACGAGGACCAGCGCGAGCGGGCGCTTGGGCTCCGCGCGGCGCCCGGCCGTACGGGCGATCATCGCCAGACCGAAGGCGAGGGTCTTGCCGGACCCGGTGCGGCCGCGGCCGAGGACGTCCCGCCCGGCGAGGGCGTTGGGAAGGGTGGCGGCCTGGATCGGGAACGGCTCGCGCACCTCCAGCTCCGCCATCGTCGTCATCAGCTCCTCCGGCAGCCCCAGCTCGGAGAACGCCTCCACCGCGGGCAGAGCCGGGGCGATCGTCTGCGGCATCGCGAACTCGCCCTGCGGCGCGAGCGGCCGCGACTTCTTGGGGGACTTCGCGGTCTTGGGGGGCCTGCCGGGCTGGACGCCGAAGCGGCCACGGGCTGACGGATTCAAACGGAGAACCTTCCTCGATACGGAGCGCGTCGTCGAGGAGCCCCGGACCCGGCCGAGGAGCGGCCGGCGGGCATGCGCGAGAACGAGCCGAAACGAACCGGGGCCCGTACCCAGCGGTACGGGCCCCGGCTTCGTCGTGCGTCGGCGCGCGGTCCGAATGCCGTGCGCCGCAAGTAACCAGCCCATTTTACCACCGACGCCCGAGGGGCCCACGGTCGGCCCGGGTGATGCAGGGCCTAGGGTGCCGCGATGCGCGCGCTCGTCGAGCGTACGTGCTCCAGGTGGGCCCGGGCCTCCTCGGTGGCGCGCGCGAACCAGTCGGCGATCACGGCGATCTCGTCGGGGGAGTAGTCGGCGAACAGGGCGGCGAGCCGGGCGTAGAACGGCTCGTACACCGCGATCACCCGGGCCGCGGCCGTCGGGTCGGCGACCACCCGCACCCGGCGCCGGTCGTTCGGGTCGGGCTGCCTGCGCGCGTACCCGGCGCGCTCCAGCCGGTTGAGCACCCCGGTGACCGCCCCGGTGGTCAGGTTGGCCCGCTCGGCCAGGTCGCCCGCGCCCAGCGGGCTGTCCCCGGCGCCCAGGACATGGCCGAGGCAGGTCAGGTCCGTGACATTCAGCCCCAGCAGCTGGGCCACTTCCTGCTGGCCGACCAGGCCGAGGCTGACGTAGGCGTCCATGCGCTGGATCGCCTCCCCGGCGGTGGCCGGGGGGCGGGGCTTGCCGTTCACGCCGATTCTCCTTAGCATCTAAGTAACTTAGCTCGTGAGATGAAACATCCTGCTCCGAGCCTACTGCCGCCTGCCCCGGGAGAATCATGAGCGCGCACGGAGACGTCGACATGGGCCACACCGTGGCCGGCTGGACCGGGACCACCGTGGCCGTGCTCGGCACCACCGCCACCGGCCTCGCCCTCTGCCTCGACTGGACCGCGGGCCTCTGGCTCGGCCTCGCCCTCGTCGTCCTGTCGGTGCTGACCACCTGGGCCCTGCACCTGGCCGGATGGGGCAAGCCGAGCGGTCCCCGCCCGCCCGCCCGGCGCGACTGGCGCGTGCGCGACACCACCGCGCACGCGGGCCACCCGCACTGCGTCGGCTGCCGCCTCGCCGCCCGCGGAACGCCCGCCCCGGTGCACGAAGGGCACCCCGTACGAGGCGACCAGCTCGGCGAAGTCGGTGTGGTTGGAGACCACGGCCGCGATCTCCACCGG
>NZ_JBEOXE010000092.1:0-26760 GCF_040296485.1 Streptomyces sp. NPDC002138
GTCGTGCTGTCAAGGGTGGCCGCAGGCCATCGCGCAGCGACGCGACCGCAGGGAGCGCCCTTGACAGCACGGCTCGGCACGAAGAGACAGTCGAACTGACGGGCAGCCCCCGGGAACCACCCCGACCCCGTACGCCCAAAGCGAGAGCCCCCACCACCCACCCACCACCCACCCACCCACACCCCACCCCTACCCCCACCCCCCTCAATGCGCCGGCAGCCGCCCCGCCTCCCGCGCCAGCCCCGCCAGCACCGGAGCGATCAAGGGATGGGTCTCGGCCCCCCGGCGCGTGGCCGCGAAGACGCGGCGGGTGGCCGCGGGGCCCTCCACCGGGCGGACCTGGACCTCCTTGAGGTCCGTCCCGCGGAGCGCCGAGCGCGGGACCAGGGCGACGCCCGCCCCCGCGCCGACCAGGGCGATCACGGCCCGGAAGTCGTCGGAGGAGTGCCTGAACCGGGGCTGGAAGCCCGCCAGTTCGCACGCCAGCAGGGTCACGTCGTGGCACGGATTGCCGGGGTACTGGCCCACCCAGTCCGCGTCGGAGAGTCCGGCCAGGGACACCTCGGGGAGGGCGGCCAGGGGGTGCCCCGCGGGGAGCACCGCGTCGAAGGGTTCGGCGTACAGCGGGAGCACCGAGAGCCGGGTGTCGTCGGCGCCCGGGCCGCCGCGGTACTCCACGGCGAGCGCCACGTCGGCCTCGCCGTCCAGCAGCATCGGCAGGCTCTGGTCGCCCTCCGCGTCCCGGACCCGCAGCCGGATGCCGGGGTGGTCCAGGGCGAGCCGGGCGATGGCGGGGGCGAGCACTTCGGTGATGCCGGTGGCGAAGGCGGCGACGGTGACCTCGCCCGCCGTGCCGCCCGCGTAGGCGGCCAGCTCGGCCTCCGCGCGCTCCAGCTGGGCCTGTACCTCGTGGGCGTGCCCGACCAGGATTTCCCCGGCCGCCGTGAGCCGTACGCCCCGCCCGCTACGGGTGAGCAGTACGTGCCCGCTCTCCTGCTCCAGCGCCGCGAGCTGCTGCGATACGGCGGAGGGGGTCAGGTACAGGGCTGCGGCCGCGGCGGTCACCGTACGGTGGTCCGCCACGGCCCGCAGGATGCGCAGCCGGCGGGGGTCGATCACCCCTCCATGATGTCAGCCCGCCGAGGAGCCGAGCGCCGCTCGGGCGTCGATGAACGCGGCCACCGCGCGCTCCACGTCCGCCGTCGAATGGGCGGCCGAGAGCTGGACGCGGATACGGGCGGCGCCCATCGGAACGACGGGGTACGAGAAGCCGATGACGTACACGCCGCGCTCCAGCAGCAGCTCCGCCATGCGGGCCGCCTCGGCCGCGTCGCCGATCATGACGGGCGCGATGGCGTGGTCGCCGGGCAGGATCTCGAAGCCGGCCTCGGTCATCTTCGTACGGAAGAGCGAGGTGTTGGCGGCGAGGTGCTCGCGCAGGTCACCGGCCGACTCGAGCAGGTCCAGGACCTTGAGCGAGGCGGCGGCGATGACCGGGGCGAGGGAGTTGGAGAAGAGGTACGGACGCGAGCGCTGGCGCAGCAGGGCGACGATCTCGGCGCGGGCGGCGACGTAACCGCCGGAGGCGCCACCGAGGGCCTTGCCGAGGGTGCCGGTGATGATGTCGACGCGGTCCATGACCCCGTGCAGTTCGGGCGTACCGCGGCCGCCGGGGCCGACGAAGCCGACCGCGTGCGAGTCGTCGACCATGACCATGGCGTCGTAGCGATCGGCCAGGTCGCAGATCTCGGCGAGCGGGGCGACGTAGCCGTCCATGGAGAACACGCCGTCGGTGACGATCAACTTCCGGCGGGCGCCACCCTCGGTGGCCTCCTTGAGCCGGGTCTCCAGCTCCGCGAGGTCGCGGTTGGCGTAGCGGAAGCGGCGGGCCTTGGAGAGGCGGATGCCGTCGATGATCGACGCGTGGTTGAGGGCGTCGGAGATCACCGCGTCCTCGGCTCCGAGCAGCGTCTCGAAAACACCGCCGTTGGCGTCGAAGCAGGAGGAGTAGAGGATCGTGTCCTCCTGGCCGAGGAACGAGGAGAGCCGGGCCTCCAGTTCCTTGTGCACCTCCTGGGTGCCGCAGATGAAGCGGACGGAGGCCATGCCGTAGCCCCAGCGGTCGAGGGCGTCCTTCGCGGCGGCGACGACCTCGGGGTGGTCGGCCAGGCCGAGGTAGTTGTTGGCACAGAAGTTCAGCACCTCGCCTCCGGTGCCGGAGGTGACGGTGACGGAGGCGTTCTGCGGGGTCCCGATGACGCGCTCGGGCTTGTGCAGCCCGGCGGAACGGATCTCGTCGAGGGTGGTGCGCAGGTCTTCGCGGACGGACTCGAACATGGTGCTCTCTTTCCACTGGAGCGGCGGCGGAGGGAGGGGGCCGGGCCCCGCGGAGGGGGAGGGTGGTGCGGGGCCCGGCCGGAGGGAAATGGTTCGGGGAGGCGCCGACAAGCAGGCGCCGAAAAACAGGCACGCACCGCCAGCAGCCGCCAGCAAGCGTCCACCGGCAGGCCGCCACCGGCAAGCAGCCACCAGCGAGGGCGCACCGACATGCAACCACCAGCCAGCAACCAGCAACCAGCAACCAGCAACCAGCAACCAGCAACCAGCAACCAGCAACCAGCAACCAGCAACTGCCAACGGCGGCCCGGACCGGCCGGTTACGCCGTCCAGTCCAGGATGATCTTGCCACTGCGGGCCGTCGCGGCCTCGTCGAAGGCGGCGTCGAAGTCCCGGTGCGAGTAGCGGCCGGTGATGACGGGGCCGAGGTCGAGCCCGCCCTCCAGCAGCACCGTCATGGCGTACCAGGTCTCGAACATCTCGCGGCCGTAGATGCCCTTGATGGTGATCATCGAGGTGACCACCTTCGCCCAGTCCACCGGGAACTCCTGCGCGGGCAGGCCCAGCATGGCGATGCGGCCACCGTGGGTCATGTTGTCGATCATGTCGCGCATCGCCTCGGGGCGGCCCGACATCTCGAGGCCGATGTCGAAGCCCTCGCGCAGGCCGAGCTGCGCCTGCGCGTCGGCGATCGTGGCGTCCCGGACGTCGAGCGCGAGCGTGGCGCCCGCCTTGCGGGCGATCTCCAGCCGCTCGGGGCTGACGTCGGTGATCGTGACGCTGCGCGCACCGGCGTGCCGGGCGACGGCCGCCGCCATGATGCCGATCGGGCCCGCGCCGGTGATCAGCACGTCCTCGCCGACCAGCGGGAAGGACAGGGCCGTGTGCACGGCGTTGCCGAACGGGTCGAAGATCGCCGCCACGTCCAGGTCGACCTTGGTCCGGTGCACCCACACGTTCTGCGCGGGCAGGACGACGTACTCGGCGAACGCGCCGTCGCGTCCGACGCCCAGCCCGACCGTGCTGCGGCACAGGTGGCGGCGCCCGGCGAGGCAGTTGCGACACTTGCCGCACACCAGGTGGCCTTCGCCGCTGACCAGCGCGCCGACTTCGATGTCCTGGACATCGGCGCCGATCGCCGCGACCTCGCCGACGAACTCGTGGCCGAGGATCAGCGGGGTCTTGACCGCGCCCTGCGCCCAGCCGTCCCACGAACGGATGTGCAGGTCCGTACCGCAGATGCCGGTGCGCAGCACCTTGATCAGCACATCGCCGGGGCCGTGCTCGGGCTCGGGCACGTCCATGAGCCACAGCCCGGGCTCGGCCTTGTGCTTGACGAGTGCCTTCATGGCGTGGCTCCAGGCATGCGGAGGGGGCGCCGCGATCCCAGGGGCGGGTGTGGCGCATCGACAGGCACCAATCTGCCGACCCCGTAACGATCAGTCCATCGAGGATTTCTTAAGCGGGTCCACAGGCCAGCTTCACGCCTATGCTCCTCACGTGACGGGGCCGGGGCAGGGGCAGGGAACGGGGAGGTGGCAGCGGTGCCGAGTCTGCGCAGTCGGGCGCTGTCGGCCGCGCTGATCGCGGCGGGTCGGCGAAGACGGTTCGCGAGTGCCGAAGCGGTACGGGCACGGGTGGCCGAGTCGGCCCGCAGGCCGGCGTCGCACCTGCCGCCGCGCTCGCTGGGGAAGGTCGCCGAGGTCTCGCGCACCTTCGTCGGGGCGTGGCCGGTGTACGACGCCTCGCCGCGCGGGCCGGAGCCCGCGGCCCAGGTGTTGTACGTCCACGGCGGCGGGTACATCAACGAACTGGTCCGGCCGCACTGGGCGCTGATCCGGACCCTGGTGACCGAGGCGCGGGCGCGCTGCGTCGTCCCCGCCTACATCCTGGCCCCGCGCGGGACCGCCGACCGGTCGGTCCCGGTGGCCGCGGACCTGCTCGCCGGGCTGATCGCGAGCGGCGGCCCCGGGGGCACGGTGCTGATCGGCGACTCGGCGGGTGCGGGCCTGGCGCTCGCGGCCGCGCAGCGGCTGCGCGACCGGACCGGTGCGCAGCCCTCGCGGATCGTGCTGATCTCACCCTGGCTGGACGTGACGATGACCCATCCGGACCAGGCCGCGCTGGAGGCCGCCGACCCGATGCTCGCGCGGCCGGGGCTGGTGGAGGCGGGGCGGCTGTACGCCGGGACTCTGGCCACCGACGACCCGCGGGTGAGCCCGCTGCACGGCTCTTTCGCGGGGCTGGCGCCGCTGACGGTCTTCGCGGGTTCGCGGGACGTCCTGGTGACCGACAGCCGTGAACTGGCACACCGGGCCCGGGGGGACGGTGCCGAGGTGGACTACCACGAAGCCGCCGGGCTGCCCCACGCGTACCCACTGCTCCCGATCCCGGAGGGCCGCGAGGCACGCACGGCCATCGTTCAGTTGGTCCGGTCGGCGCCCGCAGCGGACGGAGCGCCGGACGGCACCGGGCCTTGACGACCCGGGGCCGCGGCGCCCCCGGGCCGCGGCGCCCCCGGGGCACTGCACCACCTACGCCGACACCTACACCTACACCTACACCTACACCGACGCCTACGCCGCGCAGGTCATCAGCGAGCTGATGGGCCGACTCCGGTAGGCGGCCCAGAACTCCTCGTCGCGGTGAGCGTCCGGGGGCGGGGTGCGGGCGGGCTGCCAGGCGACGGTGGCGAAGCCCGCCTCGACGGCGGCCTCCGCGAAGTCGGCGTGCGCCCATTCGCGGAACTCGAAGGGGACGGGCGGATCGGTGAGGAACTGGGCGCGCAGCAGCGGTGCGTCCCCGGTCGGGTCGCGGTCGAGGATCCGGACTCCGTACGGCGACCAGTCCTGGTGCGGGAACGCGCCCGGGTTGGGCACGATGGCCAGCAGTCGGCCGCCGGGGCGCAGGTTGACCCGGATCGAGCGGAACATCGCGTGCAGGGCGGCCCGGTCGGGCGCGTAGTTGAACAGGTGCACGGCGGTGGCCAGGTCGAACGGGCCGAGCTGCGGCATCCCGGCGGCGTCGCCGACCACGTACTCGATCGGGGCCGCTGCGGCCGCGGCGCCCGGGGCCGTCGGCTCCTCGACCTCCGCCCGGGCGAGCGCGATCATCTGCTCGGAGATGTCGATGCCGACGGTCCGCCGGGCTCCGCCGCGGGCCAGCAGCCGCGTGTTGTAGCCGTATCCGCAGGCCAGGTCGAGGGTGTCGAGCCCGTCCACCCCGCCGAGCGCGTCGAGGGCGCCCAGCAGGGTGAAGGTGTCGGCCGCCGAGAAGGCCGCCGTGGTCTTGGACTCCGCGTAACGCGCGCCGATGGTGTCGTACTGCTTCCGCATGATCCGTATCGTGCCCCGCGCGCGGCGGCGCAGGCGCGCCGGAGCGTGCGCCGTCCCCCGGACGAGGGAAGCGGTCGGCCCATCCGGGGCGCGCGGGCCCTCCGGGGTGTGTGCGGCCGCCGCCTCACCCCAGCTCCGCCAGCGTCCTCAGCAGCGGCGCGGCGCCGTCCTCGCGCGCCAGGGCGGCCGCGAGGTCCCGGGCGCGGGTCCGCATGCCCGGGTCGGTGGTGGCCTCGCCGACCGCCGCCGCCAGCCGGTCGGCGGTGAGCCGCTGGTAGCGGACCGGGCGGGGGGCCACTCCGAGGGCATGCAGACGGGTGGCCCAGAACGGCTGGTCGAGCTGGACGGGTACGGGGACGGCGGGCACCCCCGCGCGCAGGCCGGCGGCGGTGGTGCCCGCGCCCGAGTGGTGGATCACCGCCGCGGTGCGCGGGAAAAGCCAGTCGTGCGGGACTTCGCCCACGCTGATCAGGTCGTCGCCCTCGGCGCTGAGCCCGCTCCAGCCCGCTTGGACGATCCCGCGCACCTTCGCCTTGCGCAGGGCGGCGCCGAGCAGCGCGCCGAGGCGTTCCGCGTCCGCCGCGACGAGGCTGCCGAACCCGGCGAAGACGGGCGGCGGGCCCGCGGCGAGGAAGTCGAGGAGCCGCTGCTCCGGCTGCCAGCCGGGGGGCCGTTCGGGCCACCAGTAGCCGCCGACCCGGTGGCCGGAGGGCCAGTCGGCAGGGCGCGGCAGGATGAGCGGACTGAATCCGTGGTGGACCCGGCGGGCCCGGTCCAGGCCGAGGGGGCCGCTGAACCTGCGTGCGGGCAGCCCCAGTTCGCGGCGCAGGGCGCGTACTCCGGGGGCGAAGGCCCGGTCGCCGCAGGCCCAGACGGCGCGTCCGGTCAGCTCGTTGACGTACGGGCCGTACGAACGGCCGCCCGAGACGAGCGGCGGGATGGCCCGGCTGGGGGTGACGGGCAGCAGATGGACGCCGACGCAGGGCAGTCCGTATCCCTCGGCGAGGGTGGCGCACAGGGGTTCGGTGAGGGTGGAGGCGAGGACGACGTCGGCGCCCGCGCGCACCGCGGCCGCGACCCCGTCGGTCAGCGGCGGAATGAACTCCCGGGCCATGCGGACCGCGCGGGCCATGGCGACGGGGCCGCTGATCGCGCGGGTCAGCCGCTGGCCGGTGGACGAGGCGAGCTCCGCGCGGGGGTCCACGGGCAGCGGGCGGAATCCCAGGCCGTGGGCGGTGACGGCGTCCGCGAACCGGCTGTGGGTGGCGAGGACCACCTCGTGCCCGGCAGCTCGCACCCGCGTCCCGAGCCCGGTGTAGGGGGCGACGTCGCCCCAGGACCCCGCTGTGACGATCAGTACACGCATGGTTTCACTGTGTCAGCTGAGCCTCGCCCCGCGCGAGTTCGCAGCTCAGGACGGGAGCCCGCGCGAGCCTCAGGCAGGTTCGCAGCTCAGGACGGGAGCCCGCGCGAGCCTCGGGCAGGTTCACAGCTCAGGACGACACCCCACAGCTCAGGACGGGACCCCGGGCCGATGGGCGCCGGCCGGGGCGAGCTCGCGGGCGCAGGCGCGCAGCCAGGCGTGGGCCGGGTCGGCGTCGTGCCGCGGGTGCCAGGCCATCCCGAAGGGCATGGCCGGCAGGTCGAGCGGGATCGGGAAGGTCTCCAGGCCCAGGGCGTCGGCGAGCGGCACGGCCTGGGTGGTGATCAGCCCGACGAGGTCACCCTCGCGCAGCACGAACAGGGAGGCGGGGAAGGTGCCGACGCTGCCCACCACCCGTCGGCTCAGGCCGAGTTCGGCGAGGGCGGTGTCCACGGGCCCGGCCAGGCGGCCGCGCCGGGAGGCGATCAGGTGGTCGGCGGCGGCGAACCGGCGGGCGGTGATCCGCCCGCGCAGCAGCGGGTGTCCGGGGCGTACGACGCCCAGCACCCGGTCGTCGGAGAGGTGTTCCACGTGCACCTCGGGCGACCGGGTGTCCACGACGCCGAGTTCCAGGTCCGCGACCCCTTCACGCAGGGCGGCCAGGTCCGCGTGGCTCTCGGGCAGGAACCGCAGCCGCACCCCGGGCGCCTCGCTCGCCACCCGGGCGAGGAGGGTGGCGCCGCAGGCGGCGACGTAGGCGTCGTTGGCGATGACGGAGAAGGTGCGCGTGAGGGTGGCCAGGTCGACCCGGCCGGCCGAGAGGAAGAGGGAGCGGGCCCGTTCGACGACGGCACGTACCTCGCCGTGCACCGCGAGGGCGTGCGGGGTGGGCACCATGGACCGCCCGGCGCGGACCAGCACGGGGTCGCCGAGGGCCTTGCGGATGCGGCCGAGGGTGCGGCTCATGGCGGGTTCGGACAGGTGCAGCCGGGCGGCCGCCCGGGACACGCTCGCCTCCTCCAGCAGCACGTCGAGGGCCACGAGCAGGTTCAGGTCCAGGCCGGATTGCGTCATACGCATACACCCCTTGCATTACTTGCACTGGAAAGCAGGTCACGCCAACCCTACGGTGAGGGCATCCACTTCCCCCAGCTCCGAGGAGGAGCCGTGCTCCGCCCTGCCCAGAAGCCTCCCGGGCCTGCCGAGACCGCCCAACCCCCGGGCGCCGAGGCCCTGTCGAATCCCCAGCCGAATCCCCAGCCGGGTCCCCAGTCAGGTCCCCAGCCAGGTCCCCGGTCGGGCCCCTCACGGGTCGTCGTGCTCGTCCTGTGCGCCTGCGTCCTGGTCGCCCAGGGGATGGTGGCCGCCGTCAACCTGCTGATCCCCCAGCTCGCCACGTCCTCCCTGCACCCCGCGCCCGGTGAACTGCTGTGGGCGGTCGACGCGTACGTGATCGTCTTCGCCGCGCTGCTGATCCCCGCCGGGGCCGTCGGCGACCGGTACGGCCGCAAGGGCGCCCTGCTCGCGGGGCTCGGCCTGTTCGCGGCGGGCGGGGCGCTCAGCGCGCTGGCCGGCTCCGCCGCCGTGCTGATCGCGGGGCGTGGGCTCTGCGGCGCGGGCGCGGCGCTGATCATGCCCGCCACCATGTCCGTACTGGTCCACCTGAGCGGGCCGGAGCGGCGCGGCCAGGCCCTGGCCACCTGGACCCTGTCCGCGGGCCTCGGCGGGCTCGCGGGCAATGTGGGCGGGGGGCTGGTGGGCGAGTTCCTGACCTGGCGCGCGCTGTTCTGGGCGGTGGTACCGCTGGGCGCGCTGCTCGCGCTCGTGGTGGCCCGCGCGGTACCCCGCACCCCGGCGCGGGCCGACGCGTCCGTGGACCCCTTGGGGGCGCTGGTGCTGGCGGGGGCGCTGTTCGCCGTGGTCTACGGGATCATCGAGGGGCCTTCGCTCGGCTGGGCGTCCGCGCGGGTGCTGTCCGCCTTCGGGGCGGGAGCCGCGCTGCTGGCCGTCTTCACCGGCTACGGGCTGCGCGCCGCACGGCCGCTGCTGGATCCGCGGATCTTCGCCTCCCGGCGGCTGCGGGCCGGGGCGCTCGGGATCGGGGCGGGCTTCTTCGGGCTCTTCGCGCTGTTCTTCGTCAACGCGCAGTACCTCCAGTACGCGAAGGGCTTCTCCCCCGCCCTGACGGGTCTGGCGATCGTGCCCCTCACCGTCGGCATGGTGCTGGTGCCCAAGCTGGGCGCCCGGCTCCAGCAGCGGACCGGACCGCGGCTGCCGGCCGGGGCGGGGCTGGCCCTGATCGGGGTGGGGCTGCTGCTGGTGTCGACGGTGGACGCGGGCACTCCGTACGCCCTGTACGCCTGCTACCTGCTGATCCTCTCGGTCGGTACGGGGCTGTGCGCGCCCGCGCTGACCCTGACGGTGGTGGCCGAGCTCCCGGCGCACCAGGCCGGGCTGGGGTCCGGGCTGAACACGGCGGCGCGGGAGATCGGCGCGGCGCTCGGGGTGGCGGTGGTGGGCACGGTGCTGGCCTCGCGGTTCCACGGGAATCCGCAGGATCCGGCGCAGGTCGCGGCCTTCACCGATGCCATGGGGGTGGCGCTGCGGACGGTGGCCGTGGTGCTGCTGGCCATGACGGTGGCCGTGGTGACCGGCTACCGGGGCGGTGCGCGCGCGGGCACGGCCGGGGGCGTGCGGGGCTGACGTACGCCCCGGTGCGCACGCCGGTACGCACCTCAGTACGCACCCCAATCCGCGAGTACGCACCCCAATTCGCGCCGTCGGGAGGTTCCCCGGGATGCACCCTCCGCCCGTCCGGGCGCATCCTGGCTGTGTGACGGCGAGACCGGACATCCGCGGCCCCGCCCTGGACGAGACGGGCCGGGCGCTCGCGCGGGCCACGGTGGGTGCGGTGCAGGCTGTCGGCGGTTACGCGGGCGGGGTGTACCTGCGCTCCGGAACGGACGGCCTGCTGCGGCTCGCGGTGCTGGTGGGTCTGCCGGGGCCGTTGTTCCGTCCGTGGTGGCGGATGCAGGTGAACCGCCCCTATCCGGTGGCCGAGGCCTACCGCTCCGGGCACGCCGTGCACCTGTCCGACGCCGAATCGACGATGCGGCTGTTCCCGCAGCTCATGGCCGGTCTGCCGTTCGCCTTCGGCTCGCTGTACGAGCCGCTGGCCGCCGGGCGCGAGCGGTACGGGGTGCTGATGGTGCTGCGTACGGCGACCCCCGGCATGCCGGTCGGGCCCGAGGACCGCAAGCGGCTGCGCGAGGCGGCGGCCGCGCTGACCCGGGAGCTGGCCCGGCTGACCGCCGCGGGCGAGCCGGTGGTCTGGGACGGTGACCCCGTGTGCGTGGAGCCCCCCGACGCCGCGGCCGACGTCTCGGTGGCGGTCGGCCGGCTGCCGCAGGCGCTGCTGTCCCTGGACCGGCTGGGCCGGGTCGGCTATGTGGGCCAGCGGGCGGGAGCCCTGCTGGGCCCGGAGGTCGTCGGGCTCCGCGGGCGCGTGCTGTGGGAGGCGCTGCCCTGGCTGGGCCATCCCGTGCACGAGGACAGCTTCCGGGCCGTGTACATGTCCGGGGAGCCCATGGGGTTCCTGGCCCGGCGCCCGGCCGGGGACTGGGTCGCGGTGGACCTGTACCCGGGGACGGGCGGGGTCAGCGTGCTGCTGACGGCCGCGCGGGCACCCGCGTACGCACCGGGCTCGGTGACGCGGCCGGGCACCGCGCTCGGATCGCCCGGCGACCGGGCGACCGCCGTGTACCGCCCGGTCGCCATGGCGATCGCGCTGACGGAGGCGGTGACCGCCCGCCAGGTGTCGGCCGTGGTGACCGAGGAGCTGCTGCCCGCCTTCGGCGGCCGACAGCTGGCGATCTACCTGCTCAACGAGCGGCATCTGCACCTGGCTTGGGAGACCGGGTTCCCCAAGGGGTTCCTGAACCGGTTCGACGGGGTCGGGCTGGACGTCCGGCTGCCCGGCGTGGAGACCCTGACCTCCGGGCGGCCGATCTTCTTCGAGTCGATGGAACGTCTGGCGGCGGCCTATCCGGGCATCCCGATGGACACCAACATCGGCGCCCGGGCCTTCCTGCCGCTGATCGCCTCCGGCCGCCCGGTCGGCTCCTGCATCCTGGGCTTCGACGCTCCCCGCGGCTTCAGTCCGGAGGAGCGCACCGTGCTGACCGCGCTGGCCGGGCTGATCGCGCAGGCCCTGGAGCGGGCGCAGCGCTACGACACGGAGGCCGCCGTCGCGCGCGGTCTGCAATCGGCGCTGCTGCCGGCCCGGCTGCCGGTGCTGGAGCACGTGGACACGGTGGCCCGCTATCTGGCCGGTACCCAGGGGATGGACGTCGGCGGCGACTGGTACGACGTGATCGAGACCGAGCCCGGGCTGCTGGCCCTGGTGATCGGGGACGTCCAGGGGCACGGCGTGGCGGCCGCCGCGACGATGGGTCAACTACGCAGCGCCGTACGGGCCTTCGCGCTCAACGGGAGCAGTCCGCAGGAGGTCGTGAGCGGCGTGAACCGGCTGCTGATCGGCCTGGATCCGGGGCAGTTCGCCAGTTGCTGCTACGTCCTGCTCGACCCGGCGTCGGGCCGTGCGCTCGCGGTGCGCGCGGGGCACCCCCAGCCGCTGCTGCGCCATCCCGACGGCCGGGCCGAGGTGCTGGACCTGCCGGGCGGGGTGGTGCTGGGCATCGACCCGCGGGCGGAGTACCCGGTCGCCGAACTCACCCTGGAGCCCGGCGCGGTGCTCGCCCTGTACACGGACGGGCTGGTGGAGCAGCCGGGTACGGACATCGACGTCGGGGTGGAACGGTTGCGCGCGGTCCTGGCGGAGACCGGGCCGGGCCCGCTGACCGAGACGGCGGACCGGCTGATCAGCGAGGCGGGCCAGGCCGCCGATCGCCCGGACGACATCGCCCTGCTGCTGGCGGCCCGCGGCCCGGCCGCCCGCACGCAGCGGTGACCGCTGCCCGGGTGTCCGGCTCGGTCCCGGACACCCCCTAGCGCAGGCCCTGACCCGTCGCCGAGGAGAGGTACGGCGGGGCCAGCGGGCCCTCCGGCGGGCGGGTCTGCGGGAGCGGGAACGGATCGGTGGACGCGGGGGCGCCCGTACCGCACAGGGCCGCCGTCTGGAGCCGGTCGAGGGCCGCGTCCACGGGGTGCGGGACCGGCCGGCCGTCGGCGTCGGTGCGCTGGTACTTGGCGAGGTTGAAGCCGAGGGCGAACTGGCGGGTGCCGTCGGCGCTGGACAGCGCGGTGGTGCCCGCGCCCCAGACCGACCCGTCGTGACCCCAGACCGGGCCGCACGGGGTGTCGATGGTGTAGATGCCGAGGCCGTACCCGGCGATGACCCGGCCGCTCTCGTCCTTGACCAGCGTGGTCGTGCGCATCTCGCGCAGCTGGGCGCCGGGCAGCAGACCGCCCCGGAGCAGGGTGCGGTAGAAGGTGTCGAGGTCCTGCGGGGTGGAGATCAGCGCCCCGGCCGTGCCCGCCATGGTCATGTCGTACTCGCTGTAGTCGCGGGGCGGGTCGATCAGCCCGTGGAAGCTCTCGTACAGCTTGGAGTGCGGGCCCTCGATCCGCGGATCGGTGCCGGGGAAGTGGGTGTGGCGCAGTCCGGCCCGGCGGATGACGTCCCGGGTGATGACCTCTTCGGGGTCCTGGCCGGTGACCGCGCGCAGCAGCTCGCCGAGCAGGATGTAGTTGGTGTTCGAGTACGACCAGTCGGTGCCGGGCGGGAAGAGCTGCGGGGCGTCCAGGCCCCAGGAGATCAGCCGGGCCGGTGACACCGTGCGGTGGCGGAACTCGTCCAGGCTCGCGGTCGAGCCCTGGGCGAGGGAGGGGAAGGCCCGCGCGGTGTAGTCGGCGATGCCGCTGGTGTGGTTCATCAGCATGCGTACGGTGACCGCGCGGCCGCGCTCGCCCGGGACGAGTGCGGGGAGGTAGTCGCCGATCGGTGCGTCCAGCCGGATCCGGCCCGCGGCGCTCTGCTGGAGGACGGCGACCGCGGTGAAGGACTTGGTGACGCTGCCGACGCGGTGCTCCATGTCGGCGCGGGTGGGGCGGCCGGTGGCGAGGTCGGCGACGCCGGTGGCGCCGTTCCACACGGCGTCGCCGTCGCGGACGGAGGCGTACGCGCCGTACATGCCCGCGTCGCGGACGGCGTCCAGGTCCCGGGCGTCCAGGTCCCGGGCGAGCGCGGCGCGGTCGAGGGCGTCGCGGTCGAGGGCGTCGGAGCGCTGCGGCACCTCGGTGACGGGACCCGTGGCCGCGGCGGTCACCACGGGGGCGGCGGCGGCCAGGAAGGCGAGCGAGAGGGCGACCGCGGCCGCCGGGTTCCGTAGGCGCGTGCGGCGCGTGAGGCGCGTGAGGCCCGTGGGGCGCACCTGTGTCTCCTCTTCCCTGCTGTCCCGGTCCCTGCCCGTGTTCCTACGCGCCGAGTATCCGGCACGGCCACTCACGAGCGGTCACGCGCCTTACGTTTCAAGCCCCTTGGAGTGGTCAGACGCGCCTGCAAGCCGAAAACTCCACCGAGAGGGGAACTGTCATGCCCGACGTGTCATTGCTGCCCAAGCCCACGCTCCACGACTGGGAGTGGCAGACCGAGGCGGCCTGCCGCGATCTCGGCCCCAACCGGTTCTTCCATCCGGCCGGTGAGCGCGGCGAGGACCGGGAGGAGCGGGACGAGGCGGCCAAGCGGGTCTGCGCCGTGTGTCCGGTCCGGCGCGCGTGCCTGGAGCACGCGCTGAACACGCACGAGGCCTTCGGAGTGTGGGGCGGACTCACCGAGGACGAGCGGCGCGAGATGCGCTAGTGCCACGGCCCTGGGGACAAGGCGGAGGCCCCGGGGGCGGGGCCGGTCCCGCCAGGTGGAACCGAACGGCAAAACCGGTGGAAATAATCTGCGGGCCGAGCTGCGGTTCCCGCACCCTCCGGAGGGCAGTGTTTACGCGGCCTTAACGCTGAAACGGACACCTGCGGCGTGTCGGAGCGATGGATTCCGCAGGTAAACAGCTATTGACCAACGGATCTCGCGGAGATTGCATAACGGCTCGGGAGCCACAAAGAACCACCTGGTCACCAGCCGCCTCGGAGGCGATACCGCTCCCGCACTCATCACCCCGCATCTGCCGATCGGAACCCGCACTGATGTCCGACACGATCAGCGCTCCTCAGGCGCTCGCCCCCGCGACCGGCCCCGTCCCCCAGAAGCTCAAGCGCTCCATCGGCGTGGTGGGCGGGACCCTCCTCACCCTGTCGTGCGTGACGCCCGCCTCGACCCTCTTCGTGGTCGTGCCCGACCTGTTCTCGAGCCTCGGCACCTACGCCGCCCTCACCATCGCCATCGGCTCGCTGCTGTGCATCGGTGTCGCGTTCTGCTACTCCGAGCTGGGCACCCTCATCCCCAGCGCGGGCGGCGAGTACGCCATGGTGTCGACGCTCGCGGGCCGCCTCGCGGGCTGGCTGGTCTTCGTCCTGTCCCTGCTGGTCGTGATGATCGTGCCGCCCGTGATCGCCATGGGTACGGCCGACTACCTGGCGCCGATCGTGCACATACCGGCCCCGGTCGCGGGCGGCGCGGTCATGCTGCTCGCCACCCTCGCCGGCCTGCTCGACCTGCGCGCCAACGCCTGGATCACCGGCATCTTCCTCGTCCTGGAGGTCGTGGCCGCCGCGCTCGTCGCCGTACTCGGCTTCGCCCACAGCGAGCGCGGCGCCTCGGCCCTGATCCACGGCTCGGTCGCCGGGGAGACCGGCGCGTCGACCTCGACGGTCACCGCGATGATGGTGGTCTCCGGACTGGCCATCGCCCTGTTCATCACCCAGGGGTTCTCGACCGCCGTCTACCTGTCGGAGGAGCTGGAGAACCCGCGGCGCAACGTCGCCCGGACCGTCCTGGCCACCCTGGCGATCTCCACCGCCGTGATCCTCGTCCCGGTCATCGCCATCACCGTCGGCGCCCCCGACCTCGCGGCCCTGACCAGCGGCGACATCAGCGGAATGGTCACCGCCTGGTCCAACTCGGCCGTCGGCACCTTCGTCAGCCTCTGCGTCGCCCTCGCCATCGTCAACGCGGGCATCGTCATGGTCATCCAGAACTCGCGGGTCCTCTTCGCCTCGGCCCGCGACAAGGCCTGGCCCGCGCCCGTCAACAACGCCCTGTCCCGGCTGGGCCGCTCCGGCTCCCCCTGGGTCGCCACCCTGCTCGTCGGCGTCCCCGGCGCGGGCCTCTGCTTCGTGAACCTGGACACCCTCTACGGGGTGACCGGAGTCTCGGTGACCGGCATGTACCTGCTGGTGGCGGTCGCCGCGCTGTACAGCCGCCGCGGCGCGCACCGCACGGTCGCCGCCTGGCGGATGCCGCTGTGGCCCGCGGTGCCGGTCGCGCTGATCCTCGTACTCGCCTACATCCTGACCCAGCAGGAGACCGAGTACCTGCTCTGGACCGGCGGCATCACCGCGGTCGCGACCCTCTACTGGGCCCTCTACCTGCGCCCCCGCCAGGACTCCCGCTGGCTGGTCACCGTTCCGGACACCGAGGACGCCCCGGCCGCCGCCTGACCCCCGCTCCGCTCCGCCCCGGCCCTCCTCCCGCGCCACCCGTCCGAGTCATCGGCCGGGTGGCGCAGCCGTTCGGCCACCGCCGACACCTTTCGCCACCGGGGAGGGTTAGACAGCGCGCTTTGTCTTTCCGGCGCCTCTTGGAGCGATCAATGACAGTCATGCCGAGTTCCGTCACGGTCCAGGGCCAGGGATCGCTCACGCAACGGGACCCGGCCGTACCCCTGCCCGTCCCCGCGCAGGGCGGCGGCCCGGACGCCGCGCCCGGGACGGTGGAGGAGCGGGAGCTGGTCTTCGACGGGCGCACCTACGTCTGCCGGATCGCCCGGGCGGGCGGCTCGGGTACGCCGCTCCTCGTCCTCGGCGGCTCCGAGCAGAACCGGACGTCCTGGACCCGGCACGAGAGGCGGCTCGTCCTCGACCGTCCCGTGGTGACGGTCGACCTGCCCGGTTACGGCACCGCGGACTTCCTCCCGGCCCGCTACGGCATCGACCACCTCGCCGCGGCCACCCGGCACCTGGTGGACGAGCTGGGGCTGGGCCGGATCAGCCTGTTCGGCGCCTGCTTCGGCGGCGCGGTCGCGCTGCGCTTCGCCCAGCACAACGCGGCGTTCGTCGAGCGGCTCATGCTGAGCGGGATGGCGACGGCGGTGACGCCCGACTACACCGCGGCGATGGAGCGCTGGGACGGCATGATCGCGCGGGGCGAGACCCAGGACATCGCCCGCGAGCTGACCGAGCGGTTCATGTCGCCCCCCGACGGGCGCAAGGTCCGCAAGCACGCGGCGGTCGGCCGGCTCGTCTACCAGCAGATCGCCGGGCAGAGCCCCGATTCCCTGCGCAAGTCGGCCGAGCACAACCGGCGGCTGATCCGGCACGAGTGGTACCGCCCCGGGCCCTGCCCGCCGGTCCCCGCCCTGGTCGTCACCGGCGAGCACGACACGCTCACCACCCCCGACATGGGCCGCCGCGTGGCGTCCGTACTGCCCACCGCGCAGTTCCTCACCGTCCTGGAGACCGACCACCTCGCGCCGCTGGAGCGCAGCGGGGACTTCGCCGACCTGATGGCCCGCTTCCTGACCGGCCAGCCCCTGGCCGGCCTGCCGTACACCACGCCCCCGGAGGCCTTCGTCGCCGGCCGTCCCGTCCCCGCCCGGGGCTGACGGGGGCCGCTGTCGGACCCCTCCGCCATGGTGTCGCCCAGGGGGACGGCGGGCGGGCCCCGTGCGGCCGCTCTTCCGGGTCGCCGACGGGGTGGCGGCCTTCGCGCGGTGGGAGGCGTACGTCCGTCACCCCGGCGGGGGGGGCGACGGACGACGGCGGGTCAGCAGATGCGGGGCAGTTGCTCTCCCAGCGGGAGGTCGACCACGCGGGTGCCGCCGAGGCCGGTGCGGGCCACGACGAGGCCGGGGTGGTCGGCGACGGCCTCCCCGATCACGGTCGCGTCCGCGCCCAGCGGATGGGCGCGCATCGCGTCGAGCACCGCGTCGGCGTGCTCGCGCGGGACGAAGGCCACCAGCTTGCCCTCGTTGGCGACGTACAGCGGGTCGAGGCCGAGGATCGCGCAGGCGTTGGCCACGGCGGCCGGGACGGGGACGGACCGCTCGTCGATGACCACGCCCGCTCCGGAGGCCTGCGCGATCTCGTTGAGGGCGGCCGCCAGACCGCCCCGGGTGGGGTCGCGCAGCACGTGCAGGTCGGGGGTGACGGCGAGCATGCTCTGGACGAGGCCGCCCAGCGGTGCGCAGTCGCTGGCGATGTCCACGCCGAACTCCAGGCCCTCCCGGACGCTCATGATCGCCACGCCGTGCACGCCGATCGCGCCGCTGACGATGACCACGTCACCCGGCACCACCCGCTGCGGCCGCAGGTCGACCCCGGCCGGGATGAGGCCGATGCCCGCGGTGTTGATGTAGATCCCGTCGCCGTGCCCGGCTTCGACGACCTTGGTGTCCCCGGTGGCCACCTCCACCCCGGCGGCCCGCGCGGCCTCGCCGAGAGCCTCGGCCACCCGGGCGACCACGGCCATCTCGACGCCCTCTTCGAGGATGAACCCGGCGGACAGGTAGGCGGCGCGGGCCCCGCTCATCGCGAGGTCGTTGACCGTGCCGTTGACCGCGAGGTCGCCGATGCTGCCGCCGGGGAAGAACAGCGGCCGTACGACGTAGGAGTCGGTGGAGAAGGCGAGCCGGACGCCGCCCAGGGTGACGGCGGCGGAGTCCCCGAGCTGGGCGAGCACCTCGCCGCCGAAGGCGGGGGCGAAGAGGTGCTGGACGAGTTCGGCGGAGAGCGCGCCACCGCCGCCGTGGCCCATCACCACGCGGGGGCGGTCGCGCAGCGGGGCGGGGCAGGTCCAGCCCATCATGTCGGGCGCGGTGTCAGGCAACGGGGCTCGCCTCCAGCGGTGCGGCGGTCTTGGCCGGGGTCAGCTCCAGCCGGCGGTAGAGGTAGTAGGCGGCGCAGGCGCCCTCGCTGGAGACCATGGTGGCGCCGAGCGGGTTGCGCGGGGTGCAGGTCGTACCGAAGGCCTCGCACGCGTTGGGCTTGATCAGGCCCTGCAGCACTTCGCCGCTGCGGCATTCGGCGGGCTCCAGCGTGGTGATCCCGGTGACGGAGAAGCGGTGTTCGGCGTCGAAGTCGCGGTAGCGCTCGGAGAGCCGCCAGCCGCTGTCCGGGATCACCCCGATGCCGCGCCAGGCCCGGTCGGTGACCTCGAAGACGTCCTCCAGCATGCGCAGTGCGGCGGGGTTGCCCTCCGGGCGGACCGCGCGGGCGTAGGCGTTGTCGACGGTGTGCTCGCCGCGTTCCAGCTGGTGCACGGCGCGGCGTACGCCTTCGAGGATGTCCAGCGGTTCGAAGCCGGTCACCACGATCGGGACCCGGTGGCGGGCCGCCAGCTCCGGGTACTCCCACATGCCCATCACGCTGCAGACGTGCCCGGCGGCGAGGAACCCCTGGACCCGGCAGCCGGGCGAGCCCATGATCGCCTCGATCGCGGGGGGAACGCGGACGTGGGAGACGAGCAGGCTGAAGTTGGGAATGCCGAGCTTCTTCGCCTGATACACCGTCATGGCATTGGGCGGGGCGGTGGTTTCGAAGCCGATGCCGAAGAACACCACTTCACGGCCGGGATTCTGCTGGGCGACCTTGAGGGCGTCGAGCGGGGAGTACACGACGCGGACGTCGCCCCCCTCGCTGCGCACCTGGAAGAGGTCGCGGCCGGTTCCCGGGACGCGGAGCATGTCCCCGAAGGAACAGAAGATCACTCCGGGGCGGGAGGCGATCTCCAGGGCCTTGTCGATGACCTCCAGCGGTGTCACGCAGACCGGGCAGCCCGGACCGTGGATCAATTCGACCTGTTCGGGCAGGAGTTGGTCGATCCCGTGCCGGATGATGGTGTGGGTCTGACCGCCGCAGACCTCCATCAGCGCCCACGGCCGGGTGACCGTGGCGTGGATGTCGTCGAGGAGCCTGCGGGCGAGGTCCGGGTCCTGGAATTCGTCGATGTACTTCACTTCCGCGCCTCCTCTACGGCGTCGCCCTCGAGACGATCAGCTTCGAAATGGTCCGCCTCGAAGGGGTCCCCCTCGAAGGGCCAGGGGGATCCGCCCGCCTGCGCCGCCTGCTCCCACGGGTCGCCGAACTCTTCCTGGAGCATGCCGAGCTGGGCGAAAAGCTCGAGGGTCTGCTTGGCCGATTCCTCGTCCAGCCGCTGGAGGGCGAAGCCGACGTGCACGATGGCGTACTCGCCCACCTGGAGGTCCGGCAGGTATTCCAGGCACACCTCCTTCACCACGCCGCCGAAGTCGACGGTCGCCATCCGGGTGCCGTCCTTCTCCCCGATGTCAAGCACTCTGCCGGGTACCGCCAGGCACATGGGCTTCTCCTCGCTGTGGGTGTTCGGTGAGCCGCGCGGCGGCGGCCACCATCAGCTGGCCGAGGGCCAGTCCGCCGTCGTTGGGCGGGATCCGGTGGTGGCGCAGGACGGTGAACCCGTCGGCGCGCAGGATGCGCGCGCAGGCCGTCGACAGCAGGGTGTTGGCGAAGACGCCGCCGGTCAGCGCGACCGTGTCCAGGCCGTGCCGGGCGCGGGCCCGCACGCACAGCGCGCCGACGAGCGCGGCGACCGCCGTGTGGAACCGGGCCGCGATCACGCCCGGCGCGACGCCCGCGCGTACGTCGGCCACCGCGGCGGCCAGGACGGGGGCCGGGTCGGCGATGACCGCGCCGCCGCCGGGGCCGGGCTCGCGCAGGGCGAAGCCGTATCCGGGAAGCCCGGCGGCCTCCGGCGCGGCCAGGGCCGCGTTCTCCAGCTCGATGGCGGCCTGGGCCTCGTATCCGGCGTGTTGGCAGACTCCGGCGAGCGCGGAGACGGCGTCGAAGAGCCGGCCCATGCTCGAGGTCGGGACGCAGTGCAGGCCGCGCTCCAACTGGGTGCGCAGCACCCGCAGTTCATCGGGCGGGCAGGCCGCCGCGCAGGGCAGGCCGGGGTCCCAGTCGAGGCCCGCGGCGCGCAGGTGGGACAGCGCCATGCGGTACGGGCGCCGCACGGCGGCGTCACCGCCCGGCAGGGGGACGTAGGCGAGGTGGGCGAACCGGGTGAAGCCGGTGTAGTCGGCGCGGAGCACCTCGCCGCCCCACACCGCCCCGTCGTCGCCGTAGCCGGTGCCGTCGAAGGCGACGCCGATCACCTCGCGGGCGCCGTCCAGGCCGTGTTCGGCCATCGCGGACGCGATGTGCGCGTGGTGGTGCTGCACCCGGACCACCGGGCGTTCGCCGCGGTGGCGCAGCGCCCAGCGGGCGGAGCGGTAGCCGGGGTGCCGGTCGGTGGCGAGCAGTTCGGGTGTGACTCCGGTGAGGGACTCCAGCTGCCGCTCGGCGCGTTCGAAGGCGTACTGGGTGGCCAGGTCGTCCATGTCACCGATGTGCGCGGACAGCCAGGCCCGGCGCCCCTCGCCGAGGCAGAGGGCGTTCTTGAGGTCGCCCCCGGTGGCCAGGGTCGGGGGGACGGGCAGCGGGAGGGCGAGCGGCAGCGGGGCGTAGCCGCGCGAGCGGCGGACCGTGAGCACCTCGCCGTCGCAGATCCGCAGCACGGAGTCGTCGCAGGGCACGTGGATCGGGCGGTCGTGCGTGAGCCAGGCGTCGGCGAGGGGGGCGAGCCGCTCCAGGGCCTCGGCGTCGTCCGTGACGATGGGTTCGCCGGACAGGTTTCCGCTCGTCATGACGAGCAGGCGGGGGCCGGGCGGGTCGCCGGGGAGCCCGAGCAGGAGGTGGTGCACGGGGGTGTACGGGAGCATCACGCCGAGGTCGGGGGCGCCGGGGGCCACCCCGGTCAGCGGCGCGGCGCCGGCGCGGCGGCGCAGTAGGACGATGGGCCGGGCACCGCCGGTGAGCAGGGCGCGTTCCCCGGGACCCGGCTCGGCCAGCTCCTCGATGCCGGCGAGGTCCCGTGCCATCAGGGCGAACGGCTTGTCCCCCCGCCCCTTGCGGCGGCGCAGTTCCGCCACCGCCCCGGGCTGGGCCGCGTCGCAGGCGAGGTGGTAGCCGCCGAGGCCCTTGACCGCGAGGATCGCTCCGGCGGCGAGCAGCCCCCGGGCCACGGCCACCGGGTCGGGGCCGTCCGGGTCCTCCTCCGGCGGCCCGCCGGGGACCGCGCGGAGCAGCCGCAGCCGGGGGCCGCAGGCGGGGCAGGCGACTGGCTGGGCGTGGAAGCGCCGGTCGCCGGGATCGGCGTACTCGCGGGCGCAGTCGGCGCACATCGGGAAGCCGGCCATGGTGGTGTGGGCCCGGTCGTACGGCAGCCCGGTGACGATGGTGAAACGCGGCCCGCAGTGCGTGCAGGTGATGAAGGGGTGGCGGTGGCGCCGGTCGGCGGGGTCGGCCAGCTCGGCGAGGCAGTCGGCGCAGGTGGCGACGTCCGGGGAGACCAGCGTGCGGGCCGGGCCGCCGACGCGGGAGGCGACGATGGTGAATCCCGCGCCGCCCGCGACCGGGACCTCGTGGTGGTCGACGGTGTCCACCACGGCGAGCGGCGGCGCGTCGGCGGCGAGCCGCTCGCAGAACGCCGATACGGCGGCCGGGGCGCCCTCCACCTCAGCGACCACGCCGTCGGGGGTGTTGGTGACGTGCCCGGCCAGGCCGAGGCCGGTGGCGCGGGTGTACACGTACGGCCGGAAGCCGACGCCCTGTACGACGCCACGGACGGTGACCCGGCGGCGCTGCACCGCTTCCATCAGCGGGTCTGCACCGCGACGGGATGCGGGTGGGGGTGGGGGTGGGGGTGGGGGTGCTCGTGCGGGTGGTCGTGGTCGTGGGCGCCGTCGTGCTCGTGCTCGTGGTCGTGCGCGCCGTCGTGGTCGTGCGCGCCGTCGTGGTCGTGCGCGCCGTCGTGGTCGTCGTCGGGCGCCGGGGGCCGGTGGCGGGCCATGACCGGCTGGTGGACCGGCGTCCCGTCGGCGGCGGCGAGCGACCGGTCGAGCAGGAGGCCGAGCCCGGCGTCCGCACCGGCCCGGGCGGAGGTGAGGACCACCTCGACCCCCGGGTTGACCCGCTGGACGTTGGCGCGGAAGGCCGCCTCGTCGAAGTCGACGGCCGCCGCGATGTCCGTCTTGGTGACCACCACCAGCTGGGCGAGCCCGAACGCCGTCGGGTACTTGAGCGGCTTGTCCTCGCCCTCCGTCACCGAGGCGAGCACCACGCGCAGCGATTCGCCGAGGTCGTAGGAGGCGGGGCAGACCAGATTGCCGACGTTCTCCACGAAGAGCAGCCGGGTGTCCTCGGGGAGCCAGCCGTCCAGGTGGCGGCCCAGCATGTGGGCCTCCAGGTGGCAGAGCCCGTCGGTGAGGACCTGCTTGACGGGTACGCCGGACCGGGCGAGCCGGGTCGCGTCGTTCTCGGTGGCCAGGTCGGCCGTCAACGCGGCCACCGGCACGCCGCGTTCGCGGCCGAGGAGCAGTTCGCGCTCGAGCAGGGCGGTCTTGCCGCTGCCGGGGCTGGAGAGCAGGTTGACGATCGTCGTGCCGCGGGCGGTGAGCGCGGCGCGCAGGGTGTGCGCGGCCGCTTCGTTCTTGGCGAGTACCGCCTGTTGGAGGTCGACCACTCGGCACATGTGTCTTCAGTGCTCCTCGGAGATGGGTGCGCGGTCACCGTCGCGGGCGGGGACCGGGTCGGCGGCGGGCGCGGGCCGGGGGCCGTCCTCCCACTCCACGGTGAGCACGCGCAGTTCGCGGCCCGTGAGCAGTTCGACGTCGGTGGCCCTGCCGCAGGCGGGGCAGCAGAGTTCGGGCGGCATGCCGACGGCCCACTCGTTCCCGCAGGCCCCGCAGCGGGCGCGGGCGGCGACCGATCGGGTGTCGAGTGCGGCGCCTTCGAGCACCGTTCCGGCGCAGGCCAGTTCGAAGCAGAAGGACAGGGCGTCGGGCACCACCCCGGCAAGCTCCCCGACTTCCAGGCGAACGGTGGTGACGGTGTGGGCGCCGGCGGCCAGGGCCGCCTCTTCCACCTGGCCGACGACGGCCATGGCGATCGACATCTCGTGCATCGGAACTCCGTCCTGCCGTCCTGCCGGGGCTCATTAGACCGGCAGGACGGGGGCGGGGCGGTCGGGCACGCCGACGGGCGGCGCGCCCCGTACGCCATTCGGGCGCCGGGGCCGCGGGGAGCCTGCCGTCACATCCGGCGCATCTTCAGGTAGCGCCGGATGTCGGGGAGGATCTGCTTGATCACGGCGACGAGGGCGGCGGCGGCCGCGCCGCCGAAGACGGCCTTCTTCATGGGATTCTCCTCAGTTCACGAGGTGGTTCGAGCTCCTGGAGCAGGCCGAGCACCATGCGTACGGCCTCGGGCACCGCGGCGGCCACCGGCGCGCTCAGGCCGATGCCCTCCTCGACGCAGGCGGGTTCGCAGCCGACGACGAGGGTGCGCCGGGGCGGGGTGCCGCCGGTGCCCTCGCACAGGGTGCCCAGCAGGGCGAGGACCGCGTCGGGGGACATGTGATGGCCGTCGAGGACGGGCCTGCCGGGCTCGACGGAGCCCGGCTCGTCCGCCTCGATCAGGTAGAGGGTGCCGGGGGCGCCGCCGCGGGCGGTGGCGTCGAGCAGGATGAGCGTGTCGTACCCGTCGAGGAGCTGGTAGGCGAGGTGGACGCCGCGCACTCCGAAGTCCACGGCCTGCGCCGTGGCGGGGAGTTGGTGCGCGGCGAGTTGCCTGAGGGTCTCCACGCCGAAGCCGTCGTCGCCGAGGAAGACGTTGCCGATGCCCGCGATCAGGGTGCCGCCGGGCGCGCTCGCGCCGTTCACTCGCCCTCCAGCGGGGTGACCTCGTCGGGCTGGAAGTAGAGGAAGCGGCCCTGTTCGCGCCGGATGTCGGCGCCCGGGTCGCCCTCGACGGTGACGGCGAGGTGCACTCCCCCGTCGACGTCGTGCAGGACCGCTTCGACGAGCGCGGCGCGGCCGTGCAGGAAGAGGTCCTGGGCGTCGGTGCGCCGGAGCCCGGGCCGGAGCAGCACCCGGCTGCCCGCGCCCACCGATACTCCGTCGACGTTGATACGGTCCCGGGCCGGGTCGGCGTGGTCCACGTGGGCCGGGTCCCACCAGGGCTTCTCCGGCTTGAACACGGCCTGGTCGTCGAAGAGTTCGAGGTGCGGCGCCCCGGCCTCGACCGCGCCCGGGTCCACGGCGCCGGGCTCGGCCGCGGCGGCCGGCGCCTCGCCGGTGATCTCGCGCAGGGCGCGCACCGCGCCGTGCAGCCGCTCCAGCACCTCGGGCGGCATCGACTCGGCCAGGTCGATGACGGCCGCGGCGCGCGGGTCGGTGCCGCGTGCCTCGCGCTTCTCCTGGTCGGTCAGGGCCGCGGTGCGCAGGGCGAGGATCTCGTCGATCTCGGTGGAGTCGTACATCGCTCCGACGCTCTCGGGGGCGATGGCGGGATGGTCCTCCAGGATGATCGGGGAGGACAGGACCACGTCGGCGCGGCCCGGTTCACCCGCGAGTACGGGCCAGGTGCGCTCGTTGACGCAGCCCGCGACGGCGCCCTTGGCCCACTCGGGCGGGTCGGTCATCGACAGGAAGCCGCCCGCGTCGAGCCCGAGCAGCAGGTGGGCGGCGACGAGCGAGCGCGGCAGGGCCGCGTCGCGGTCGTCGGCTTCGGGGGTGCCGGGGGCGGGCTCCCAGGGGCTGGTGTTCTCCACGACGGCGGTGAGCTTCAGGACCCGGTAGGGGCCGTCGAGTTCGGTCGCGGTGAGCCGCAGCGCGCCGCTGATCTCCTCGGTCCGCCGAACGGTCCGTCCCACCGTGCGGCCGGCGTCGTCGAGGACGGGCTCGATGTCCTCGCGGGCCGGGCGAACGAAGGGGAACAGGGCGCCGGCGCCGATGAGTTCGGCGACCGGGACGGCCACGTCGACCCGCTCCTCCGCTCCCTCGTCCCAGGGGACGAGCACCCGGTCGGGCAGGTGCAGTTCGGTCACCGTCTCGAACGTGCCGTCGGGCCGGATCTGTTGGACGGTGCGGCGCTGGGCGTGCAGGAAGCGGAGCTCCACGGAGAGGGAGGCGGCGCCCTTCGGTTCCATCAGGATCTCGGTCCGCTGGCAGGCGTGTTCGTGGTGCGCGGGTCCCCAGGCCGGGGGTACGAGCACGCCGAACTGCCAGCGCAGCCGGTTCTTGGCGGCCGAGGCCCGGTAGGGGTAGAGCACGTACCCCTCGAAGAGGACCGCGTCGGCCACCTGCCGGGCGTGGTCGAAGCGGGTCCGCGCGGGGGCGGGGGCGGTAGCGGTCACGGCGCCGTCCTTTCGGTCGCGCGCGGCAGTACGGCGCCGGCCCAGGCGGGGTCCCGCGGACCGGGTTTCCCGGCGGCGGCGTCGGCGTCGAGCAGGGAGCGCACGGTCGCCTCCCACGAGGCGAGCGCGTGGCGCGAGCGGTAGGCGAGGAGGTCGTCCATGGTGTCGCGGGGCAGCCGCAGCCAGCCGCAGCCCGGGAAGTGCTGCTCGACCATCTCGCGCCACACGGCCACCGGCATGCGGTAGGCGGCCTCGCGGTCCCAGGGCACGGGCTCGACGTGGAAGCCGGAGGCGCCGGTGAAGGCCGTACCGGAGAAGAGCATCAGCAGGGGCACCTCGCCGCCCTCCAGGGCGTTGAAGTAGCGGGTGGCCGCGATGTCCATGTCGTAGGTGCAGGGCACGACGAGGTCGGTCTCGGTTTCCCCGGTGAAGCTGGGGACCATGGCGGTGACCTGGGTGAACTGCACGGGCTGGAGGGTGGTGCCCCAGCGGGAGCGGGCGCCGAAGAGGTCGGCCAGGCCGTCCGCCTCGGCCGGTTCGTAGCCGCGCCGGGCGGGTTCGATGCGCATCTGGCAGCGCAGCGCGAGGGCGTGCACCCGGGTCCCCGGGGTGGCCGTCACGCGCAGCCGGAAGACGAGGGTGGGGCCGGCGGCGTAGGCGTCGGCGCGCACTCCCGTGCAGGTGAAGGTGAAGTCGGTCGTCATGGACGGCCCGCCTCCGCCGTGGTCGTCAGCACCTTCGCGCGCCGTTCGACCTGTTCGAAGAAGGTGTGCAGGGCGGCGCGGGCTTCCGCCCCGCCGTCGAAGCCCTGCCACAGCAGCCTCATGCGTCCCACCAGTTCGTAGCAGATGTCGATCGGCACCAGATGGCACCCGGTCCGGCCCTCGGAGCGGCGCAGCAGCAGGGCCTCGACATCGGGTTCGAGCAGCGCGGAGAGCCTGCTCGCACCGAGTACGGTCTGCCAGGTCGCCGGATCGAGTTCACTCTCGGTGGCTCCGGCCGGGCTCGGGTAGAGCGCGACGAGCCGGTCCAGGGCCGCGTTGCGGAAGAAGAACGCGACGCTGACCGGGATCTGGAGCAGTTCCCACGCCCCGTCGTCCAGCCGGTGGTCCGGGTCGGTGAGGTAGCGGTCCGGTACGGCGCGGAACCGGCCGCCGACGGCCGCGCCCGGCCGGTCGAGCAGCAGGGCGCAGGGGACGCACGCGCAGACCAGGGCGCGCCGCTCGGTCTCCACGAGATGGCGGTGGTGCTCCTCGGCCACGACCACGCCGCACAGTTCGCACACTTCCCGGCGCGGGGCGCGCGGCGCGGCGAAGCGGCGCAGCCCTCCAGGTCACCCTGGGCCAGGACTACCTGCCGACGCGCATGGGCACCGCGAGCGGGGT